>JBAQHK010000266.1:0-4507 GCA_049288275.1 bacterium
CTCGACCCAGGCATCGGGTCCGGGCGGATACCCTTCCACGTTGCCCGCCCGGTCTCGGGCGCGTGAGCGGAAGAAGTAGAAGCGTCCGCTCTGGCCGGTGAAGAAGCCCGCGGTGTCGGCCGTCCCAACCATCCAGTCGGCCCACGCGCCGGCGGGCCCGTCCTTCACCTGGACGTCGTAGGCGGCGATCCCCGAGATGCCGTCGCTTCCGCCCCACACCACCCTGAGCGTCAGGCCGCACTCCGGGCCCTCGATCGGCGCAACCTCGGACGAAGGAAGGCCGGTGTCCACGGTGACGCCGTCGGAGGTCCCGTAGCCGCTGCAGCCGCCCTCTACAAGCGCACGGACTGAGAAGTAGTAAGTAGTGCCCTCGCTGAGGGCCAGTCCCGCTCGCGTGACCGCGGTCTCCTGTTGCACGGGTGGCGACTGCCACGGGGCAACGTCCGCGCCGCCGTGCGACGTCCCTATGCAGTACTCATAGCCCGCGGCGCCTTCGACCGGCGCCCAGGTCGCCGACAGCTCAGAGGCCGAGGCAGTCCAGTCCACGTCCGCCTCTCCCACCCCGTCTCTCACCCATGCGACTCCGGGCTCGGTCTCGGCGGGCAGGGTTGCCGCAGAGGCAGCATTGGACAGGTCCGAGGCGTTTTGGGACTCGTCCGCGACGACGATCCTGAAGTAGTACTGGGTGTCTGCCGCCAGGCCCAAGACCGTGAAGTCCTCGGCGGCCCCGGCCGAGTCCGGCCCGGGCTCGCCCTCGCAGTGCACAGCCTGGGCCCAGTTCGCACCGTCGATTGCCGAGGTGGAGTACCTCAGGTCGTAGCTCGCCGCCCGGCCCCCCACGCCGTCATCGCCGGTTGCCGTCCAGACCAAGGTTATCGAGCAGGGCGTCCGCTCCGATGCCGCGAGATCCGCGATCCCGGCCGGCGGCGCCGTGTCGGTGTCGCACTCGTTCTCGCAGCCGACCAGAGAAATGACCAGCAGGATACAGGCCGCAAGAGCCCGGCTCAGTGTCGGCAATCCGGTCTCCTCCCACAGGCGCCTGCCCCCGGGGAGTGATCCGCATCCCAGGGCGGCCACGCCCGCTCACTTGAATAGGGCGCGGATTCGCTTCATCTCAGGCGGACCCAGCCACGCGCCCTCGTAGGGATCGACACCGACCGCGGCACAGAAGATGGAATCCGCGAAGTGATTCGCACGTGACTCATAATCCCGGCAGTCAGTCGCTCCGAGGAGCCCGGCGCCTCCCTGGGATTCGGGCCACTCGGTCAGCCAGATAAGGCCCGAGCTAGATGGCGCCAGCCAGGTGCAGGACACGGAATAGAAGGCCGGCTTCTCCCCCTTCACCTGACACGAGGGCCAGTACAGGACCTGCCCGTCCCCCGGCATCGTGATGTTCCCCGCCCTGTCGGCTCCGGCGCAGGCTCGGGTTGACCCGGTCCCCCACTCTGGGGGCCAGTCAAGACCGTACTCCAGGGTCATGAGCGAATCGTAGCCAAACACCACGACAAAGACGTCGAGGTCCTCCCCGGGGGACGCCCAGGACCTGACGAGGTCCTCACGGGAGTCGATCGATGGCGGGCTGCCACAGGAGTGCGTGCCGTGGGGCGCGAGATGCAGAGCCATCTTGATATACCCGGGCTTCGGCGCGTGCGGGATCTCGTAACCCGTTGTGAAGTAGGTCCAGGTGTCGGGCCCCGGATGAATGGGCTCGACGTTGCCCACCCTGTCCGCCGCGCGGCACCTGAACTCGTAGCGGCCGCCGAAGGAGAAGACCCCGGCTTCCTTCAGCGTCGTGCCCACCAGCACGTCCCTCCACTCGCCTGAGGAACCCCGCCTGTACTGAACATCGTAGTGATGTATGCCCGACAGGCGATCCCAGCCGTCCCAGTAGATGATGATGTACCCAATGCCCGATATGTTGGCGTAGCGGCTTGTCTCGGGAAGCGCGCACACCCAGGAGACCGGGGGATCGCGGTCGAGCAGCACGCCGTCAGAAGCTGCCGGCTCCGACAGGGCCACTCCCCTGAGCGCCCGCACAAGGAAGTGGTACCTGTGGCAAGCATTGAGATCGAGACCGCCTCGCGTGACCGAATTCGCCAGGCCCACCCCGGTCCAGCCGACCACGTCCGGACTCCCGGGTCCGGTGCCTATACCGTATTCGTAGCTGTCGGCTCCGTCCATCGCCGCCCACGCAGCCGAAAGCTCCGAATCCGACGCGCTCCAGTCGGCATCTTCCTGCTCGAGCCCGTCCCTCACCCATGCAACCGGCGGCATGGTGTAGTCGAACATAGTGCGGGCCTCGGCGGAGGGTCGGTCTTTGGAATTGGTCGAGTCCAGGTCGTCCTGGCCGACACCATCGCTCACCCAGGCAACTCCTGGCGCGATGTCCGTGGGATCGTCTGTCCCGCAGCTTGCCGCAAGAACAAGGAACAAGCCGAGCAAGACCGGAAGGCGCCCACAGGTTACTCTAGCATGCGGAGCGCGTTGCGAAGACACGTGCCGGACCCGATGCATTCTCCGGAGCATCCCGCACCCCCTCGGAACTCCCGACGACTGCCGCTGGCAGCTTCCTATATCAGTCTACCACCGGCGGCTCGGACCGTCAAGGCGCTGGCTGGACGGGTAGCGTAGGCTCAGACGGCTCAGGCACTCCCGCGCAGCCGGCCAGCTTCCGCTACGGGCAGCTCCACTCGAACTTCTGGATGCGATTGAGGTGGGGCTCCGACGTGTACACCAGCCCATCTTCGTCGACAGCAATCCCCTGCGGCCATTGGAACGCGCCGTCACCGGTGCCGTGATCACCCCACTTCGCGACGAACTCCCCGTCAGGAGTGAACTTCATGATGCGGTGATTGTACGTGTCGGCGACGTAGACGTAGCCGGCATCATCCACGTCCAGCGCTGTCGGATAGTTGAAGCAGACGTCGCAGCCTCCAAGAGATCCCCACCCGCCCAGCCGGGTGCCGTCCGAGGTGAACTTCTGGACGTTCCGATTCTCGGAGTCGCTCACGTACACTATGCCTGAACCTGTCACCGCAAGGCCGCGCGGCTCGTTGAACTGGCTCTCCCCCGACCCGGAATCGCCCCAGGCAGTCACGAAGACCCCTTTAGACGTGAACTTCTGGACACGGTGGTTACCATAGTCCAGCACGTAAACGTAGCTCGAGTCGTCCACATCGACGACATAGGGATCGCTGAACTTCCCCTCCTCGGTTCCCCAAGATCCCCACTTCTTCACAAACACCCCGGTCGAGGTGAACTTCTGAATCCTGTGGTAGCTGGTCTCCGACACGTAGATGTACCCGGAATCATCGACGGCCACATCCAACGGGCGGCCAAACTGGCCGTCGCCCGAGCCCGGCGCCCCCAAGTCTTCCAGCCACACTCCGTAGGGGCTGAACTTCTGGAGGCGAGCGTTCCTGGAGTCCACCACCCAAAGGTCACCCGAGGCGTCCGCCGCCATGCCCAGGGGCTCGTCGAACTCGCTTTGCCCGGTGCCTTCCGACCCCCACTTGCGTTCGAAGATGTAGGAGCACTTTACAGTGGTCCAGGCGTCGGCCTCGACAGGTTCGTCCTCCTGGTTGCCGGCGTTGTCTGTCGCGCGGGAAGCGAAGAGGTAAGTGCTGCCGTCCTGGCCGACAAACTCGGCGGCGGTGTCGGTTGTCGCGACAAGCCACTCGTCGATTTCGCCGGAACCCGACTCGGTGACGTAGATGGTATACGTTGAGAGCCCAGAGAGGGCATCCTCACCACCCCAGTGCACCTTGAACGAGAGGTAGTTGGTCTCCGGCGGGAGACTCGCCACCTCGGAGGTCGGCGGAGTCCTGTCCACCCTCACGCCGTCCGATGAGGTCGGATCGCCGTGTCGCGATTCTATCACTCCCCGCACCGAGAAGTAGTAGGTCGGACCCTCTTCGAACCAAGGCTCCCACTCAGTCCTGAACGTGTCAATGATCGCAGGATTCATGCTCCAGGTATAGAAGCTGGTGTCGCCCGGAGAGGTCCCGATTGCGAACTGGTAACCGTCCACGCCAGGCGCGGCGGCCCAGTTGGCCGACAACCCCGCCTCCTCGCCATACTGGTCCCTGCAGTTAGTCCAATCTTGATCGGCGCCCAGACCGTCGTTGACCCAGGCTATGTCGGGCACCGGGGGCAGGGCAACGGTGGTAAAGGCATCCGGCACATCCGGGAAGGTCTCCACGTTGCCGGCGTTGTCGAAGGCGCGCAAGCGGAAGTAATAGGTGTGCCCGTCCTCCGCCGGAAAGTCAAATGAGGTCGCCGGATTGAAGCCGTAGATGTCCCCCCACTCACCGTCCCCATCCTTGTACTGAACGTTGTAGGCCCAAATGCCGGAGAGGGCGTCTTGCCCCGTCCAGGTTACCAGGAAGCGTTCCGTGGTGACCACCGTAGGCAGGGGATCGACCGAGGAGGTCGGCAGCGTGATGTCCACAGTGATCCCGTCGGAGGAGACGGCGTTGCCGTGGGCCGCTCCCACCGTCACCCGCAC
>JBAQHK010000267.1:0-6176 GCA_049288275.1 bacterium
GCGTAGACCAGCTCCTCGGGCGCCTGATGAGGCCTGAGGATCTTGTGGCGCAAGAGCCGGGTCTCGGCCGCCGCTATCGGCCTTACAGCCCACTCAACCACTCTCAAGTCTCCCCGGCCGCGGGCCCGTTACAACCCGCGAGAAAAAGAACGGGCGGGATCCGACCCGCCCGTCTAAACCCAAGAACTCCTTTTCTCGGATTCTATTCAGTTTTCCCGGATCCTTCCGAGAAATGCTGTTGCTTAGATCCCTTCCAACAGGCTCGCAAACGTATCGTGATGGTCTTCCTCGTCAGCGAGGATGCCTTCGAACATCTTGCGGGTGGTGGTGTCGCCTTCCTTGCCCGCGACCTGTATGATCTGCTTGTAGAGCTTGATGGCGCCCTCTTCGTCCTTCTTGTCCCTGGCGAGCATCTCCTTCAGGGTCTTGCCGACAAAGATCGGCTCGGGCTTGGTTGTGGGAACGCCGCCGAAGTAAGTCAGGCGCTCGGCAATGGCCTCGGCGTGCTTCATCTCGGCGACCGCGATGCCCTTCAGTTCGTCCTTCACCGCGAAGTGCTTCAGTCCGCTCCACTGAACGTGCTGCCACATGTACTGCACGGAGACCTGGATCTCCCGGGCGATGGCCTTGTTCATCAGGTCCATCAGTTTCTTAGAAGCCATGTGCTCCACCTCCGTTAGGTTTGGATAGTGAGCGATCCAAGAGACTTTGTATCACGTGGCCGAAGGCCTGTCAAGAGCTTCCTGACACACCACGCCCGCCCCGAGCCCCTTCACTTGAGTACTATCGGCGACGCATGCTGGTCAAAGGGATTGGTCCGCATGGCAAGCGAGAAGAGGTAGGGGTAGTTGTTCTTCAGGTGGCACATGTAATCCACCCACTCACTTACCAGCCGGCCATAGGCCCGCTTGATGTCGGCGGCGAGGTGCGCAAGATCGGTCTCGGGCAGATTCTCGACCCCCGGCCTGCTGTCCAGCTCCTCGGTGACATGGAAGACCGCCCGCAGCAAAGACGTGAAGGTCTCGTGCTCCAACAGCGTCGGGTTTTCCAGCAGCCTGACCATGAAATCCCTGTTGGCGTCGAGCATGGTCCGCAGCCGCGCGAGGTCTATTCGGTGAACGTCAACCCCGTATTGGTACCCCTTGAGCCGCGAGCTCAGATCCTCGAAGTCCTTGTCGGTCCAGTTCTGTCTGACCACAAGATCGCCGCGCACGGTGGCCAGCCCGGGATCGAAGTCCGACACGTAGGTCAGCAGCCTGGTCCCCACCTCGCTGAAGAAGGCTCCGATCACCATGTTGAGCTTCTCCAGGCGCACCTGGCGCTCGCGCCGGCGCAGGAACTCCTCGATGATCAGCGTCACCACCAGGATCTGGACCGGCACGAAGGCGAAGTCGCCGAGGAGATATAGGAAGATGTGATGGGTGTCCCTGAAAAACAGGAAATGAACGAAGTAGAGGACCGCGGACGCCAACACAAGCAAGATGCCCGCCCGTACCTGCCAGTTCCAGAACCTCATGCCGCGCTCTCCTCCCCGCTCCGGCTAGGTCCGGCGCCAGCCAGCGCGCCCACTCTCCGAACGTAGCCTTCGATGTCGAACTTGCGTCTGAGCCCGCCGTCGGTCATGTAGCGGACGCTGCCGAAGATCGGCCGCTCGCCCCACGGCCGGTCGTGCTTGCCGAAGCACCATGCGACTCCGGCAAAACCGTTGGCGTCCCTGCCGTCCAGCTCGTACCTGTTGTTGAGGTAGAGCGCTGCCTTGAAGGCGCGCTCGGGCGTGGCGGACCACTCCAGGATCTTCTTGCCCCAGTACATTCTCATGTAGCCGTGCATCTTGCCGGTGAGCCTCGCCTCGATCTGCGCGGCGTTCCAGTAAGGATCGTGGGTCCGTGCCGCCTCCAGATCCGTAAGGCGGTACCGGTACCCCCGCCGGTCTCGCGCGTGGGCGGCGAGGGTCCTGCGCGCCCAGGCCGGAAGGCAGCCGAAGCTGTCGTAGCGGTCGTTGTAGAGAACGAAGTTCATGCTGAGCTCACGTCTGACAACCAGCTCCTCAAGGTAGGCGTTGGTCCCCGCGGCTCCGGCCTTGCCCGAGCCGGCCTTCATGACCTCGAGCGCCACGTAGATCGGCGAGATCTGGCCGAAATGGAGATAAGGGCTCATGCCCGAGAGGCGGTCGCATCCGGGATCGTTCCTCAGGTCGGCGAAGTGGCGCAGATCGTCCTTGATGAAGGCCCTGAGCCGCTTCCTGGCCTCCGGCGCGCCGCCTCTTATCGCCGGCGCCGGGCCGACGCTGTTGTCGATCCTGAGACGCCGGAGCGCGGCGTCCAAGCCGCCTGCCTCGTCGGAACCCAGGGCCAAGCCCAGGGAGTCCCTTTTCGGCCGGGAATGCCTGAGCGGGCGAAGGTACTGGCCCAACAGGCGGCGGATCTTGGGCCTCAGGGTCGCCGCGGCATACTCTTCCACGGGCGACGCGTGCTCCACAGGCACCACGACGTCGGTCTCCACCTGAACGAGCGGACAGGCGATCCTCGCGGCGGCCGCAGCTCGCCACTGCTTCTGGATCCTCAGATAGCCGCGATCGGTGACCACAAGGCGGGCCTCCCTCGCCATCCTGACCGCTGCCCCATCCGGCGCGCCCCGCTGAATCACAAGCCTCATGCCCCTGGCCTCAAGCGCCGCCCTGGTGATAGCGAGGCCATCCAGCATGAACCGATAGTGCCGCAGATTCGCCTCGGGAAAACCGTCGGTGAGCGCGAAGAAGACCACCACCGGCACGCCCTGCCGGTTGGCCTCCTGTACCGCGTACTCGAGAGCATGATTGTACTCGGCCCGCTGAGATGCCTGCATCCAGTAGAGCACGTAGCGGCCGGCTCTTTCGGCACGATCGTTGAGAGCTTTGACCCTTGATTCCTCTATCACTACTTCCGCCCAACCCTGCCGCGCGCCTTGCGGAGCGGCTGGCACCCGGCGCAAGCGTAAGTTGTTCTGCCGCCCTGGGTGAAGTGCTCGACCCTTTCCCCGCAGCGGGGGCAAGGCTTGCTGCTTCCCCTGTAGATGCGGATCCACTCGTCCTCGTTGCCGCGTTCCTTGAGCCACTTGGTCATCAGCTTGCGGGTCCAGGCAAGCACCCGACCGAGCTCCTGCGGGGTGAGGCTCGCCACGGTCCTCCTCGGGTGGACCCGCGCTCCGAAGAGCAGCTCGATCTTGACGATGTTGCCGATGCCGGAGATCACGCGCTGGTCCAAGAGCGCCTCGCCGATTGTCCGCGAGGGCTTGCGGCGAAGCCGCCTCCGGAACTCCGCGGCCGAGAAGTCCTTCCTCAGGGGGTCGGGCCCCAGGTCGCCCCAGGTCTTGTCGCGGACCAGCTCGCCCTTCCCGAAGAGCCGCACCACCGGCGCCGAAAAGGCCACCGCCTCCCGGTCGCGGCTCCTCACCACCACTCTCGCCCTATCGGCGGGCCGATCCCAGGGCTCGCCCCGGCGGTAAACGCGCCACCAACCCCACATCATCAGGTGAACAAGCAGGGTCCTGCCGTCTGCAAAGACGAAGCGAAATTGCTTGCCGAAGGCCTCGACGTCCATGAGCCTGACCCCGCGCAGGGACGGCTCCAGCGGCTTCAAGGCCCCGGGAGCCTTGGGGCCGAACTCGACGTCGACCCGCTTGCCCTTGAGCGCGCCGCCGAGCTCGCGCGCCATGCGGTGAACCAGAGGCCCCTCGGCCACGCTCGTCACCCCCGTGCGTTAGAGATCCCGGCCCTTGCCCGAATCGGTGATCTCGACCAGGCGTTCCGGATACGGCTGAAAGAAGGACTGCGGGGCGAGGTAGTCCTCGCCGAACCTCACTATGTAGGACTTGACGATCCCAACAGGGACGCTCAACGGAATCCTCTCCTGCCGGTAGTCCTCGAGTGATGCGAGGAAGAAAGCCTTCTCCTCGCGCGAGAGGCCCTCGGAGAAGTAGCCCAGCGCGTGCATCAGCACATTGATGGAGGATGTATAACGCGGAGGCGATGCCAGCGCCGCGCGCAGTTGCTTGCCGTAGTCGGCGAAGACCTCCCGGGCCGGCCGCTTCTCGGGATTGGCCACCAGGCGGCCCATCCGGCGCATCTGAGTCTGATTGTAGGCCATCAGCAGAAGCTTGTTGCGCGCCTGGAACTCCACCAGGTCCTTCATCGAGCCCGCGGCGGCGCACTGGCGAAACCGCGCCAAGGTGAAGACCCCGGTGAGGAAGTGCTCGCGTATCCTGAAGTTGGTGAGGCGGCCCTCATCTTCGACCGCGAGATCGCCGAAGCGCTCGAGCACCGCAGCCCCGAAGAACCCGGGACCCTTTCCCGCGGTGCCGTGAGCGTCCGCGCCGGCGTAGACCTTGACGTCCTTGAGGCCGCACGAGGGCGACCGGAACTTGAGGATGAAGCCGTCCGCCTCGGGCAGCGAGCCCAGGAAGGACGCGGCGAAGCCAGTCATATCGGCGGTGAGATCGCGGCCGGTCGCGGGCTGCACCAGCCTCGGCCCGGCCTCGGCCCGGACTATTCGTATGGGATCGCGCGGGACGCCGAGCCCCAGGGCGACCTCGGGACAGACCGTCAGGAATTCCACGTAGGGCATGAGAGAGCGCACCACTTCGCTAGGCATCATGGTGCCGTTGTAGCGGCAGCTCTCAAACTCCAGGCATCGGCTAACAACTATCGTCGGCTTGGGAAAACCGTCAGCCATCTGTTCGCTCCCTCAGTGTTCGATCGCGATCGCGCACGCCTGTCACTTGTTCAGCACGTACAAGGAGAAGTTGAGCACCGAAGCGAAGCTCACCCAGGCAAGATACGGCACGAGCAGCCAGGCGGCAAGCTGGGAGACCCGTGCGAAGACCAGTACGGTGGCCATGATCGCGCACCACAGCGCCACTATCACCACGGCCCCCGCAAGCGGTGAGCGGGCCCCGAAGAAGGCGAAGGACCAGAGCAGATTGAGCGCCATCTGAACTGCGAAGACCGCGATCCCTATCTTGACGTTCGGGGCCGCGAGCCCCTTCTGCCACACCAGAAAGAGCGAAACCCCCATCATGACGTAGAGCACGGTCCACACCGGTCCGAAGACCGCGCCCGGCGGGGTGAAGGACGGCTTGTCCAGGTTCACGTACCAGGTCCCGACCGACTTGCTGGTTGCCAGCGAACCCACGAAGCCCACCAGCAGAGGCAGGGCGATGCTCACCGCAAGCCGCGCGTAATCAGAGGCTGCCATTCTCTTCATAGGGATCACCTCCGCCAGCCATGCTACCGGCATCCCGGCGCCTGCTCAAGGTCTATCTTGGGGCCGCGGCGGGGCGCCTAGCCCGGGGGCGCCGGCTTCAGCGCTCCAGCTGCTCGAGCATCCGCTCAGGCTCGGCGGTGGGAAGCGCGCAGGTGAAATCGCGGCACACGTAGGCTGCCGCCCGCCCCTGGAGGCTGCCGTAGCTCTCCACGAAGGGCGCGAGCCGCGTGATCTCTGGCTCAGGCTGATCGGTGGGAACAAGGATCGCCACCGCCCGGGGCAGGAACCTCGAGCTCAACGCCCGAAGCATCGCGCGAGTGTCGTCGCCCCGCTCGGCCCCGGCGATCACCACCTCTTGCGAGGGCCCTGCGGCCAAGTCCAGGCCTGAGAGCGCGTGCACGTGGGCCAAGGGCGCTCTGCCGGCCCGTCGGCCCAGCCAGGCGGCCTGCCGAGCCGCCTCACGCTCGAGACCCTGGTCGCCGGTCAGTCGCGCCAGGCGCAAGAGGTTCGAGAGCGCGACCGAGTTGCCCGACGGTATGGCCCCGTCGTAGATCTGCTTCTGCCTCACCAGCAGGCTCTCCCCATCGTCGGCGGCGAAGTAGTAACCCGCGCCGGCGGGATCACCGAAGTGGGCGATCATCAGGCGGCAGATCTCGAGCGCCGCACGGAGATACCGGGCCTCGAAGGTCGCCTGGTAAACCTCGATCAGTCCCCACACCAGGAAAGCGTGGTCGTCGAGATTGCCGGCGAGTTTGGCCTCGCCGGCGTTCCATACGTGGAGCAGCCTGCCGCGATCGTCGCGCAGCCGGCCAAGCACGAAGTCCGCGGCCCGCCGGGCTGCCTCGCTGTAACGGGCCTCGTCCAGAGCACGCCCGGCCTTTGCCAGTGCGGCGATCGCGAGGCCGTTCCAGTCGGTGAGAATCTTGTCGTCCCGAC
>JBAQHK010000268.1:0-10103 GCA_049288275.1 bacterium
CACAAGGGATGAATATAGGCTGGCGGCACCACCGCCTTTTGCGGTGCAACAGCGGCTCCCGGGAGCCTGCCATGTCCTGGCGAGCCCAGGAGGTAGGGTATGCGTCTCACGGCTATCGTGGCCTTGGGCCTTGTGCTCCTCAGTGCGGTCCCCGCGCTTGCGGTCCAGCGCGTGCCGCTCCTGGAGGAGTTCGTAGGCACGGGTTGAGGCTACTGCAAGGACATCAAAGACACGATGACCGTGATCTTTGATTCCTACGCGGGGCAGGTTGCTCCGATCGAGTTTCATTACTGGAACCCGCTTCAAGACCCCTTTTACGCCTTCAATCCCAGCGAGAACGCCGCGCGGGCTGCCTACTACGGTGTGCAAGCCGTACCCACCTTCCGCTATGATGGCCAGTACATCCAAGACGCTTTCGTGCCCTACGACGCCTTCTATGAGTTCTACCGTTGGGCCGTTGATAGCCTGATCGCCGTACCCAGTCCCATCCGCATCAATCTCTATCAGTACCCCAGCGAGGACTGGGATTCGGCCTACGTGAGCTTCGACGTGGTGGCGGTGGACTCGCTGGTGGACACCGACCCCATTCTCTACCTGGCGGTAGTGGAGAAGTACCATCGCTATGCTTACCCGACTGGCCGCTGGGACTATGCCTTCCGGGACATGGTGCCCGACGGCGACGGCGAGCCCATCACGCTCGAGCAGGGGGATTCGCTCCACTTCGAGTGGTGCTATCCCTGCACCAGCTTGTATAACAGCGACGCCATAATCACAACGATCTGGGTGCAGAACGACGACTCGGTGATGGTTGGGGGGACGATGCAGGCCCTGCCCGGCGATTGCGTCAACAAGGTCCAGCAGGCGGCGAGCCAGTTTGTGACCGACGTCTCGGCGGTCGCCCGCGGCGAGGGTCCCGCGACCGTGTGGCTGGGCCGGAGCAGGCCCAATCCCTTCACCACCGAGGCCAGGATCACCTATGCCGTGGGCAAGGCGGGCAGGGTGAGGCTTTCGGTCTACTCCCCAACCGGACGTCTGGTCGAGCATCTAATAGATGATTACGTCGGGCCGGGATCCTATTCGGCGGTCTGGGACGGCCGCGACCGGTTCGGCGCTGATGTGGGAAGCGGCATGTACTACTTCCGCCTCGACACCGAGGCGGGTGTGCGCACCGGCAGAATGGTGCTCTTGCGATAGAGGCTTGAGGTCAGCGGGCGAAGGAGGAGGCTAATGAAGAAGGCGGCACTTGTGGCGTTAGGACTGGTGGTCCTCACGGCGCTTCCCGCATTTGCAGTGCAGCGGGTACCGCTGGTTGAGGATTTCACCAACATGTTTTGAGGAGGCTGCAAGAGTGTCAAAGACACCATGAAGGCTGTCTTTGACTACTACGGGGAGCAGGTTGCTCCTCTCGCGTACCACGTTTGGTGGCCGAGCAGTATGGACTCCTTTTACAATCACAACCCGGCGGACGTCTACACTCGCACGGTCTTCTACCATCCCTACAGCGCGTACGTTCCTGCCTTCCGGTTCGACGGCAGGTACTTGGGCGACCCCGGCACGACCACCGAGGCCAAGGCCATAATCGACAGCCTGCTCCAGATCCCCAGTCCCATCCGGATCAACCTGGATCAGTACTGGAGCCTGGACATGGACTCAGTCTACGTGAGCTTCGACATCGTGTGCGTGGACCCGGTTCGCGATCCCGTGTGGCTCCAGTTTGCGGTTGGGGAGGCGGCGCACTACTACCCGCTGCCGGGCTACCCGACGGTGCCGAAACGCTGGTACCACGCAATGAGGGACATGGTTCCCGACGCCAACGGGACTCAGCTCAGCCTGAGTCCGGGCGATTCCCTGCACTACGACTGGATCTACCCAATTCCCGACATCTTTGCGCAGGATGACGCCCAGTTGGTCGACGACCAGTGGGACATGACCACGGTGATCTTTGTGCAGGACACGAGCCTCGTGGTCTATTTCGATAGCCTGGGCGCTCCCATCGATACCGTGATAGAAGGCGGCGAGGTCTACCAGGCGATCGGCGAGCGGGTGCGAGACGTTTCGGGCGTGCGCACCGGGACCGGCACGGAGGAGTTGGCCTTGAGCAAGAACTGGCCGAACCCCTTCAAGAGCCAGACTTCGATCGCCTACGCCCTTACGAAGGCCGGCCAGGTGCGGCTGTCGGTCTACTCGGTTGACGGCCGGCTGGTGACCAGGCTAGTGGATACCTACTCCGAGCCGGGCGCCTATTCGGCGACCTGGAACGGGCTTGATCGCTTCGGCGAGCGGGCGGGGAGCGGCATGTACTACTACCGCCTCGAGACCGCGGCGGGTTCGCGCACCGGCACGATGGTGCTCTTGAAGTAAGTGAGCGGAAGGCTCTCTCCGCCGGGAGCGGGCTTGACTGGAGCAACCGGCGGGGCTATGTTGAATCTAATCAAGTACGCAACTAGCATGACTAGCACGCGGCAAGCGCGCGGCGGGGCCGAGGCCCCCCGCGTGCATGCCCGATGTAGTCAGGTGAAAGACGGCGGTGTGGTGAATCGGGCAGATGGGAGGGTTGGACGCATGGGTTTGGTCAGGATTGCTGCCCTGGCGCTCTTAGTGGCCCTGGTTCTGCCGATCGGGCTGGTGGGCATCTCGGGCAGCGCCGAAAGCAAGGCTCCGGACTTCGCGCTTCCCAACTTGAGCGGCAAGGACATCAAGCTCGCCGACCTCTTGGCGCGCGGCCCGGTGATCCTGGACTTCTGGGCCACCTGGTGCAAGCCCTGCATCAAGGGCTTCCCGGCGCTCCAGGCCATACACGACAAGTACAAGGAGCGCGGCCTCACCGTGTTGGCGGTCTCGGTGGACAGCCCCAAGTCCCGATCCCGTGTGGAGCCCTTCATCAAGTCGCAGAAGTACACCTTCCAGGTCGTGCTCGACATGGAGGGGAAGGTCGCTCAGAAGTACAACGCGGTCGCGGTCCCGCGCACCGTGGTCATAAGCCCCGAAGGTCAGATTATCTACACCAGCACCGGCTATCGGCCGGCCAACGAGGACTCGCTCGACAGGGTAGTGGGCGCGCTCCTACCTGCCAAGGCCCCGGGGGAGGGTGCGGTTGTTCAGTGATGCCCGGACCCGGCAGACTGCGTCTGGGCGTACTGTCCCGGTTGGTGTAGCCCTCTTTGCTCTGCTTGCGGCCTTGCTCGGCGCGTGGTCGGTTCCTCGTAGCGGCCTTGCGCGCGAGGCCGAGGTGCGCGGCGCCCTGAGGAGCGCCGGCTACTACAACACCGAGCTGGGCGCCACGGTGCTGGATGCCCGGCTTTCGACCGACCTGGAATTCGGCCCCTTCACCCTCGGAGGGGTCTGGCGCGGCTATCACCTGAGCGACGAGTCCTACAATCCGCGCGGCATAGAATACCCGCAGCCCAAGATAAAGCACCGCTACGCCGAGATCGCTCTGGATCGCGTTCCCACAGGCGGGAGTCTCACGGTCAGGGCCGGCCACTTCTTCTCCACCTTCGGTCGGGGCCTCGTGCTCAGAAGCTTCGAGGAGGTGGATCTCGAGACCGACACGGCCCTGGACGGCATCCTGGGCGAGTACGAGCGAGGCGCCGTCCGTGTGAGCGCGCTCTCGGGCAAGACCAGGGTGCGGGTCTCCAACACCTCCCGTCGGGAGTACACGGTGGAAGGGGCCGAGGTCGCGCTGGCGAAGCAAGGGTTGGTTGCCTTCTCGGCGAGCGCGCTGGCGCGCAAGCAGGACCTGCGCGAGGATGAGCCCCTGCGGCGAGTGCGCCGCAAGGAGATCGCCGACAAGGTGGTGGGTGGTGAGGCCGAGGCCTGGCTGGGGCCCGTCCACGTGGCGGGAGATTACGTCTATCGGGAAGGCGACGACTACATGGCTGCGGACAAGGCCAAGATCTACGGACACGGCGGCTACCTGACCGGCACGGTGAGCACGCCCATGATCACGGCCCTCGGGGAATACAAGGACTACGTGAGGCTCGACAATCCGCTGGTGAATCCACCGACCTGTCTCAGGGAGCACTCGTCGGCTCTGATGAACCGGGTGACCCACGAGGTCAACCTGCGCGATGAACGCGGCTTCTTTGCCGAAGGGACGCTGACCGTGGTGGAGGGGACGCCGCTCACGATGAGCGCCTCGGAGGCGCGGCTTCGCTCCGGCGATCTGGCTCACTGGGAGACATACGGCCGGGTGGAACACGAGCTCGGGCGCCTGGGCCTGACCACGCTCGAGGCCGCCTGGTCGCGGGAATACGAGAACATCTCCGGTCTGGGCAAGTTCGACGAGCACGTGACCGCGATGCTGGAGACCGGCCTCGTGGGTGAGGCCGGGGCCGTCGCCGAGATCGGGCTTGGAGGCCAGCGCACCGAGACCCCGCGGGAGACCTACGAGAACTGGCTTGCCAGCTTGACCTGGTACGCCCGGCAGGCGGTGACGGTCTCGGCGGTGGCTGAGGCCACAAGCGAGCCGGGACTCGCGCGGGACTTCTGGATCTTCGGAGAAGTGGGCGTGGCCGTCGCTCAGGGCCTCGATGTCTCGCTGGGCCTGGGGACGGAGCGTGGCGGCAAGAAGTGTGCGGGCGGCGTCTGCTATACCGAGCCCGAGTTCACGGGCGTGAGGGTGAGACTTGCTAAGACCTTCTGATAGACTTGCGGGTGCGGTTCTCGCGGCCGGCATCGCGGCGCTCGCCGCGGCGGGCGGGTGCGACTGGTTCGAGGCCCAGCCCGAGGAGAATTGGCCGCCTGAGACCGAACTCACTGCGGCGCCGCCCGAGTACGGCGCAATCCGGGGCCAGGACGTCACCTTCGCCTGGGCGGGAAGCGACCTCGACGGGCAGGTGGTGAGTTACGAGTGGGCCTACGATAACCTCGCCGGCCCCGAGTGGGTGCCGACCGCCGAGACCTCGGTGGTGATCGAGGATGTCACCCTGGGGGATCACTACTTCCAGGTGCGCGGGGTTGACGACAGGGGGGCGCTTGGCCCGGCAGGGGAGCCATACTTCTTCACGGCCGGGATTCCGCGGCTTGTGCTCGCGGAGTTCCTCACCACCAACATCTGCCGCAACTGCCCCAATGCCGAGGAAGCCCTGAACGATATCCTGGGCGAGGTCGGCGTGCCGAGCCTTGCGGTCGTGGGATATCACGATCTCACGGCGAGCGACAAGCTCGCGACCGACGAGACCGTGGAGCGAATAGACTGGTACACGAGCACGGGCATACCCGCCGACCAATGGCCGATTGTGCTCTTCGACGGCGGCAGCTCCGTGGAGGGAGCCGAGACCCCGGAAGATGCCAGGGCCCTGTACGCGGCGAAGATCGCCCAACGCCTGGCCGTGGGCTCGCCGGTGAGGCTCACGATCGCAGGCACGCTCGGGTCCGGCGAGGGAAGTGTTGCCGTCGGGGTGAAGGTGCTGGCGAGCCTTCCCGGAGGCGCGCCGGTGATGCACCTCGTGGTGGTTGAGGACAGCGTGCGATACAAGGGCTACTTTGCGGACATCTACGATTTCGTCGCCCGCGACCTGCTCGAGGATGAGGCCCTCACGATCGCGGCAGCCGGCGACTCGGTCTTGGTGGAGCGCGTCTTCCCCGTGGGCGAAACCTGGGCTGTTGACAACCTTGACGTGGTTGCTTTCATTCAGGATACAGAAAGCCGGGAGATCATCCAGGCGGTAAGGCTCAAGCAGGATTAGCACGGTCCGACGAGGCCGCCAGGTCGCATCGATTCAAGCTTCAAATCCCTCGGCGGATGTGGTATAATATCTGAAAGGGAGCGTAATAATGCACGGACCACATCGTGGTGGGCGACTATTAGCTGTTGCGGGCCTCGCTCTCGTGTCTACCCTCTGCTTCGGGCTTGCAGCTGACGCCCAGGCCTCCTATCAGTTTGACTTTGTCACCCTGGATTATGCCGTTGAGGTCTCGAACTACGGCATCGCCTACTTCAAGACGGTGTGCACCAACACCGGAACCCAGGGTGACAGCATAAGGTTCACCATCGTCCAGAACACCCCACCCTTCTGGTTCGCGGACTACTGCCTGGAGGGCAAGTGCTACTTCGGCAACGCCTCGGTTTGGTTCGACCCGGGTGAGACCGACACCATCGATATCGAGATCTTCGTTGACGACGTGAACGACATGGGCTTAGTGACCCTCACGGCCACGATGAAGAGCGCGCCGGCCCAGACCCACAACGCAACCTACGGCGCCTGGAACCAGGTGCCCTCGATTCTGATTGTAGATGATGACGCGGGCCAGGCCTACCAGACCTACCTTGTGAACGCTCTTGACTCGCTGGGATATCCCGGCAGGGTCTGGAACGCCAACACCCAGGGGCGGCCAAGCTCGCTGATGCTCAATTCCCACTGGATGGTCTTCTGGACCACGGCCGGCGGAGACTGCTCCTACTTCACCACCGCTGACGAAGCCAACCTGGCGAGCTTCCTGGCCGCTGACGGCAAGCTCTTCCTTGCGAGCGCGGGCTTCCTGTCGAGCCGCGGGGCGGGCTCGACTTTCATGACCGACTACCTTCACCTTGCCTCGTGGACGGGAGACACCGGCGGCAATCCCATTGTCGGCGTTGCCGGCGACCCGATCTCGGACGGCATGTCCCTGGACATTTCGGGCGGGCCGGTGCCGCTGGCCGCAAGCGACAGCTTCACCCTGAACGCGCCGGCCGAGGTCTGCTTCGAGGCCACGTCAGGCCTGAAGGGCCTCTGGGCGGATGAGGACAACCACAAAGTGGTCTTCCTGTCCTTCCCCTTTGAGAACGTAAGCACAGCCGCTCCTGATCCTAACAATCAGGAGGCCTTGATCCTGAGCATCATGGATTGGTTCGAGCCGCCGGTCGCCGGCGTGCCTCGGGAGAAGGCCGGGGACGGGCTGGTGCTGAGATCGGTGACGTCCAATCCCTTCGCGGGCTCGGCCACCATGGCCTTTGCCGTCGCGGGTGGAAGCGCTCGGGCGGAGCTTGCGATCTACGACGTCGCCGGCCGCGCGGTGAGGGTCCTCCATCGGGGCCGGGTGGGCTCGGCGGAGAGCGCGGTGGTGTGGGACGGACGGGACGGAGCGGGTTGCCGCGTCGCACCCGGAGTCTACTTCGTGAAGCTCTCGGCGGAGGGCTCGGCCGCTATGACCAAGCTGGTCCTGGCCAAGTAGCCACATACTTCATCACGCCCCGACTGCGATACCACATTAGAAATTGGGGACACTATACCAATTTCCGAAGCCCGGGGTTGGCGGGTCCTGTCGCCGACCACCACCAACGTGCTCGCTCACGCTGCGCTCGTCGGGCCACCCGCCTTGGGGCGGCTGGCTCCCCGTCGGGCCACCCGCCCGGGTGCGGAAATCGATGTTGTCTGGTGGGGCTCAGTGGTAGTATTCTGGGTTGCGGGAGGGCTGGCTTGAAGCACTTCAAGGACATAGTCAGGGCCGGGACGCCCGAGGAGGCCGTGGGTCTGAGGCGCGAGGCCGGCGCTCGGTCGCTTTACCTGGCGGGCGGGACCATGTCGGTGCCGCTCGCGGCGAAGTCGGTCGAAGTGCTGGTGGACATCAGCCGGCTTGACCTGGCGGGCGTTGTCGTCCGTGGCGGCGTGGTGTCGATAGGGGCCACGACCCGGCTTGCCGATCTCCTGATACCCGAAGTGCGGGACGCTGCGCCCCTGGTGTGGGATGCCGCCGTAGGGTGCGCGACCCCAATCGTCCGCAACATGGCGACAGTCGGCGGCTGGCTGGTCGTGGCTCACTTGCCCTCGGACCTGGCTGTGGCTCTGCTGGCGGCCGGCGCGACCCTCGACGTCCTCAAAGATGAGAAGGCAGCTCCGGTTGTCGTCCCGATAGCCGACCTGTTGTCGCGGGGCTGGCTCAGGCCGCCCGACCTGGTGTGCGGCGTGACGCTGCGCGCCCGGCAGGCCGGCGAAGGCACGAGCTTCCGCAAGTTCGGCCGGGGCGCGATAGATGTCGCTCTGGTCAATGCCGCGGCCCGGGTGAGAGCAGCCTCCGACGGGACACTTGCTGAGGTGGCCGTGGCCGTGGGCCAGTCGGCAACGTCGCCCGCGCTGCTCGAGGACCTGGCGGAGGAAGCCAGGGGGAAACGTCCCACGCGAGCGTTGCTTGCGGGGCTCGGACGAGCCGCGGCGGGGGCGGTCAGAGCGAAGTCGGACTTTCGGGCCTCGGGCGAGTACAGGAAGCAATTGATCGAGATCATGGTCACACGAGCGCTGACCGAGGCGGTCGGCAAGGCGGGTCTCAAGATTGAAGCTTAGCCTGCGCGTCAACGGGCGGGACGTCGAGCTTGAGGTCTCCAGCGGGGAGACCCTGCTTGAGGTAGCACGCCGGCTTGGCATGAAGAGCGTCAAGAAGTCCTGCGAGACGGGAAACTGCGGGGCTTGCACGGTGCTCCTGGACGGCCGTCCGGTGGCGTCGTGCATGATGATTGCGTCTCAGGCCGACGGTCGCGAGGTCACGACGCTGGAGGGGTTGGCGGGAGACCCCGTGATTGAGGCCCTGCAGCGTGCCTTCGTGGAGGCGGGCGCGCCCCAGTGCGGTTATTGCACCCCGGGCATGCTTGTCACCCTGTGGAGCTTCCTCAAGGTCAATCCCAAGCCCGGGCGCAGTGCTATCCGGGAGGCGATTGCGGGCAACCTGTGCCGGTGCTCGGGCTACGTCAAGATTGTGGATGCGGTGGAGATGGCCGTCGGCGCTGTGCCTTCCGGACCGGCTACCGCCGGAGCGCCGGCTGCCGACCGTGACACCTTCCGAGTGATCACCAAGAGCCACCGAAAGCTGGACGGCGCGGCGATCGTCAGGGGCGAAGCGCGATACACCGCCGACATGCTGCCCGAGGGCGCGCTCTATGCAAAGATCCTGAGAAGCCCTCACGCCCACGCTCGCCTGAAGAGCATCAAGACCGACAAGGCGCTCGCGGTTCCGGGGGTGAGGCTGGTCTTGACCCACGAGAACGTCCCGCGGATTGCCCACACCACGGCCGGGCAGAACTTCCCCGAGCCCTCGCCCTACGACGCCTTCATGCTGGACAACAAGGTGCGGTTCGTGGGCGACCGGGTGGCGGTGGTTGTGGCCGACGACGAGGCGGCGGCCGAGAGCGGTTGCGAGGCGCTCGAGATTGACTACGAGGTCTTGGGTGCGGTCTTCGACCCTGCGGAAGCCTTGGAGCCCGGCGCGCCTGTCCTGCACGACGAGACCGACACCGAGGGCATTCTTGATGCCGGCCGCAACCTGGTGGCCAGGGTGGAGGTGGAGGTGGGGGACGTCGAGGCGGGCTTCAAGCAGGCCGACCGGGTCTACGAGAACACCTACTCCGTTCATTATGTGCAGCACGTTCCGATGGAGCCGCACGTGGCCTTCGCCTACCTGGATGAGGCCAGGCGTGTGGTTATCGTGAGCGCCACCCAGGTGCCCTTCCATGCCCGGCGAATCGTAGCGCGCGTGAACCAGATACCCATATCCCGGATCCGGGTCATAAAGCCCAGGATCGGCGGGGGCTTCGGGGGCAAGCAGGAGATTGTGCTTGAGGATCTGTGCGCCCACATCGCGCTCAAGACCGGTAGGCCGGTCTTCATGGAACTGAAGCGCGACGAGGAGTTCTTCGCCTCGCGCACAAGACACCCCGAGCAGCTGACCATGAAAACCGGCCTGATGAAGGACGGCCGCATCGTCGCGAACGAGATGCGCGTCCTGGCCAACACCGGCGCCTACGGCACTCACGGGCTCACTGTGCCGTCCAATACAGGAAGCAAGACTCTGCCGCTCTACAAGTCGCCCAACCTGCGGTTCGTGGCGGACGTTGCCTACACCAATCTGCCGGTGGCGGGCGCCATGCGCGGCTACGGCGCGCCCCAGGGCTACTTTGCCCTGGAGAGCCACATGGACGAGATCGCCCGCGCGATGGGCCTGGACCCGATGGAGCTTCGGCGCAGGAACCTCATCCGCAAGGGCGACATCGATCCCATCGCCACAAAGTTGGGCGAGGGCAAGGCCGGCCTCGAGCGCGTGGTGAAGTCGTGCGGGCTCGAGAAGTGCATCGAGCTTGCCGCGCGGGCGCTGGGCGAGACCCCGGGCGGGCCGGGAGCGCGCGGGGCGCCGAC
>JBAQHK010000269.1:0-11604 GCA_049288275.1 bacterium
GTCCGTCCACAGGGTGAGGCTGTTCTTCCACACGCCCGAGCGCTGCCAGGTGAGCGCCGCGAGCACCGCCGCGGCGGCGACCGCGAGCCCCACCGAGGCCCGCCTCAGGCCCCGCTTGCGGCCCGCCCAGGCCAACCCCTCGGCGGCCAGGTAGGCGATTCCCACCGCCATCATGTAGGTGTGGCGATCGGCGACCAGAGCATCGCCCGGCACCAGCACCAGCTGCAAGACCGGCGCCACCGCCAGCGCAGCGAAGAGACTGCCGAAGAGCACCTTGCGGGTGCGCCGTAGCGACCAGGCGACCAAGGCCGCTGTGGCGGCCACGATCCACGGCGACAAGCCAAACCATGCCGGCAGCATCCCCCTCACCTGATCGGTGTAGGGATAGACCACGGCGAGCTTCACCGGGGCGATCATCTTGGACACGTAAAACACAAGGACGAACCCGGCGGTGGTGATCTTGTGAAGGATGCCGGCGGGAGCATTCGGCGCCGCGGTCTTGAGCGAGCCGCCCACCGCGTATTCGATCGCGATGAAGGCCACGGCGATAGCCAGGAAAGGCGCCTTCTCGGCCAGGGTGCCCCGGGTGATCTTGCGCCGCCCGAGGAAATCCACGAGCACCAGTGCCAGAGGCAGCGTGACCGCCATGGGCTTGGAGAAGACCGAGAGCGTGAAGGCCACCAGGGAAAGCCAGTACCAGGTTCGGCCGCGCTTTCCGGAGCGCTGTCCCGAATGACGCCAGTGGTATGAGTAGCGAAGGTAACCGATGAGCGCGAGCAGGTAGAAGAAGGCGAAGAGCACGTCCTTCCTCTCGGTGGCCCAGGCGACCGACTCCACCCGCATGGGATGCAATCCGAAGAAGGCTGCAACCGCGACCGCCACCCAGGGACCCGAACCCAGCAGCAGCACGAGCCAGAAGACCAGCAGGCAGTTGGCCACGTGCAGCAACAGGTTGTCCACATGATACCCGGCCGGATTGAGCCCGAAGACTTGATACTCCAGGGCGTAGGACACGACCGTGAGCGGCACGTAGACACCGGTGAAGGACGATCCGAAGATCTCGCGCAGATTCTGCCAGGAGAGGTGCCGGATGGCGGCGTTCTCGGTTATGTAGACGTTGTCGTCGGAGTTGACGAAGCCGTTCCTGAGCGAGGGCGCGAAGGCGACAAAGACCGCCACCGCAAGAAGGCACGCCAGCGCTATGCGTGTCCGATGCGTGCGGCGCGCTCGCCGGGACGCCTCGGCATCGGGCCGTGGGTTCACCGCGGGTCTCCCCCGCGGACTCCTTTGAGGGTCTCCGGTCACGCGGGCATTGTAACCGATTCCACCGGAGACCGGCAAGACCCCCGAATCCCGTTGACATCCCCGCAACTGGCCGAGCACAATCGAGTCGGAGTCGCGGTCCGAGCGTGAACCCTGATGCGCCCGACGGGCGCTCCGCCGGACCGTCCGATCGAAGGAGGCAACCCATGGCTCGCATCGCCGAGAGCATCACCGAGTGCATCGGCAGGACCCCGCTGGTGCGCATCAAGAGACTCACCCAGGGAGACCATCCCGCCCGGGCCCAAGTCCTGGCCAAGGTC
Source organism: bacterium (assembly GCA_049288275.1). Taxonomy (GTDB): domain Bacteria; phylum Arandabacterota; class Arandabacteria; order Arandabacterales; family Arandabacteraceae; genus JBAQHK01. The sequence goes on from JBAQHK010000269.1 coordinate 1,584, forward strand.
GAGTCCTTCAATCCCTGCTCGAGCGTCAAGGACCGGATCGGCCTTGCCATGATCGAGGCCGCCGAGCGCGACGGCCGGATCGGCAAGGACACCGTCCTGGTCGAGCCAACCAGCGGCAATACCGGCATTGCCCTGGCCTTCGTGTGCGCCGCCAGGGGCTATCGGCTGGTCCTCACCATGCCGGAGACCATGAGCATGGAGCGCCGCCAGCTCTTGAAGTTCCTCGGGGCGGAGCTGATACTGACGCCGGGAGGCGAAGGCATGTCCGGCGCGATCAGCCGGGCCAAGCAGATGGCGGCGGCCGACCCTCGATACCTCATGCTTCAACAGTTCGAGAATCCCGCCAACCCCGATGCCCACCGTCGCACCACCGCCGAGGAGATCTGGCAGGACACCGACGGCAAGGTGGACATCCTGGTGGCCGGCGTGGGCACCGGCGGCACGATCACCGGCGTCGCCGAAGTGATCAAGGCCCGCAAGCCCTCCTTCAAAGCCATAGCCGTGGAGCCCGCCGATTCACCTGTCCTCTCCGGAGGCAAGCCCGGGCCCCACAAGATCCAGGGGATCGGGGCGGGCTTTGTCCCGGCGGTCCTGAAGCGCGACCTCATAGACGAGGTGATCCAGGTCGGTGCCGAGAACGCCGGAGCCACCGCCAAGCGACTTGCCCGCGAGGAGGGCATACTTGCAGGCATCTCCTGTGGCGCCGCCATGTGGGCGGCCCTGGAGGTCGCCCGGAGGCCCGCCAGCGAGGGCAAGACCATCGTGGTGGTGCTGCCCGATACCGGCGAGCGCTACCTGAGCACCTGGCTCTTCGCGGACACTAGATAACGAGTCTGAGGGTGGCTGCTATTCAAGCTTTTTCCTGGCGGGTCGAAGACCGTAGAGTTCATGGTCCTCTCTAACGAGGCAAGTCTGCCGACCTGCGACCTTCTCGAAGCTAAGCGTGGCATCTGCAAACATGTCGCTGCTCTCCGCTTTGAGATAGCGTGCCGCCATCCGGCAGTACTCTGGCTCTATCTCAACGCCAACGCTATTGCGTCCCGCGCGCAGAGCCGCAACCATCGTTGTGCCTGACCCGCAAAACGGATCAAGCACCGTATCGCCAACGAATGAGAACATCTTCACCAGACGCGTGGCGAGCTCGAGCGGAAACGGCGCCGGGTGGTGCTTCGTCGACGCACCGGTGATGTTCCATATTTGCTGGAACCACTTATCGAAGACATCTTTCGGAATCTTGCTGGCCTCACGCTGAGACTCCGTGGGCTTACGATACCCGCCGGGCTTGCGCTGCATGAGGATGAATTCCATGTCATTCTTGATTATCGCGTTGGGCTCGTAGGGCTTGCCGAGGAACTTCGAGCCGTTCGCGACCTCATAGCTGGCATTGGCTATCTTGTGCCAAACGATCGGATTAAGGTTGTCGAAGCCAATTCGCCTGCAGATGACGCATATATCCGCATGGAGGGGGAACACCAGGTGCCGTCCGAATTCCTTCCGGGCCACACAGACGTCGCCAACAACGCACACCAGCCTTCCCCCAGGTACGAGCACCCTGAAGACGTGCCGCCAGACCTTCCCCAGCTCGGCGAGGAACACCTCATAGTCCTGGATATGGCCCATCTGCTTGGGGTTCTCCTTGTACTGCTTGAGATTCCAGTATGGCGGTGATGTGACCACAAGATGCACGGATTCGGCATCCAGGAACGACAAGTCCCGCGCATCTCCGTGAACCAGTCTATGTTGGGTCGATCTCATAGTCCTACACAAAGCGTCCAAGGTGCGCGCGAAACGCCCGTGCGAAGCCTTCGATTGCCAGATCATCCGCCGGTGTCCTGTAGACCCCTCGCAACCCCGCAACGCTCGCTGAGGTGATGAACGCAGCCGCAGTGTAATGACGCTCCAAGACGAGCTTCCGACAGAACAGCTCGTACCGCTTCATGTACGAGGCCCCCGTGAATTCCGGAAACACCTTGAAGTGAGGCTCCTCGACAGACACGGGTCTGTTCGACGCATCGCAGTCCTCGAGCATGAAGAAGTACCCCAAAAAGGGCTGCGGGCTGCCCAGATACGCCTTCTCGCGAAATGCAGTCCACAAGTCAAGGGCACTGCCGATTGCTTCCTCCACCCTGTTGTTGAAGTTGTTGCCAAACGACGGCCCGACCTGGGACTTGAGCTCCAGCACTGCAACCAGTTGCCGATCCTTCACAACAAGGAGATCCCACTCCTTGGTGGCTCTGAAGAACCCCGGGAGCTCAATCGCGCTCTTGCGGAACACGCAGCTCTCGGGAAGTCCCACACCCCTGACGAGCTCAGAGAAGATGTCAACGAAGCCATCCATCTGAGCGCCTCCGGTGACAGCGCTGCGCAAGCCCTGATCTGCTTTGCCTGCCCGCTGCTGCCTGCGCCGCTGTGCAAGCCGCGTCCGCCAGTAGCGCTTCACGGCATGCTTGGTTTGCTCGGCCATACCAGTCAATAGACCATCGTTTCTCATACTCGAGGGAGTATAGCAGACCCCAGCCCGAATTCCAGCGCTCTGTGGACCCCCCCTCCGGCGGGCCGCTTGGGCTTGCCTTAACCCTTCCCGCGCTGTATAATTATCGGGTATATCCCTTTTGCCGCCTTTGGCAGTCCGATGCACCGATACCGGGATACCGGCAGACCAACGGCAAGTGGCAATGCGACTTAAGAGCGAAGCGCTGCCAAGCTGCGGCCGCATGCGGCCTGGCAGATGCTCGACACACAGGAGGTATTGGACCTGATGGTAAGACCGCACGGTGGGAAGCTCGTAGACCGGATCTTGAAGGGCAAAGAGGCCGAGGCAGCCGTCGCGGCCGCCCCCAAGATGATGTGCCTCACCCTGGACCGCATGAGCGTGGTGGATCTGCGCAACATAGCCGTGGGACGCTACAGCCCCCTCGAGGGTTTCATAGGCAAGGCCGACCTGGAGTCTGTGGTCAAGACCACGCGGCTGGTAAGCGGCGCGGTCTGGTCCATACCGATCCTCTTGGACGTCTCCGAGGAGGAGGCCCGCGGTCTCAAGGAAGGCGAGGACGTCTGCCTCAAGGACGAAGACGGCAAGGCGATAGCCGTCCTCCACCTCGCCGAGAAGTACTCCTACCCCAAGCAGACCATCGCCAAGAGCGTCTTCGCGACCGACGACATCAAGCACCCCGGGGTGAAGTCCACCCTTGAGATGAAGGACGTCTTCCTGGCCGGACAGATTGACCTCATTGACGCCTCGCGGGAACCCTTCCCCAAGTACAACCTCGCCCCGAGCGAGACCCGACGGATCTTCGAGGAGAAGGGCTGGAAGACCGTCGCCGGTTTCCAGACCCGGAACGCCCCCCACAACGGCCACGAGTACATGCAGAAGGTGGTGCTCTCCATGGTCGACGGCCTCTTCATCAATCCGGTGATAGGCAAGAAGAAGCCCGGGGACTTCACCGACGAGGCCATCTTGAAGGCCTACGACGTTCTCCTGGCGGAGTACTTCCCCAAGGAGCGGGCCTTCATGAGCATCCTCCCCATGGAAATGCGCTACGCGGGTCCCAAGGAGGCCATTCATCACGCCATCATCCGCAAGAACTTCGGCTGCACCCACCTCATAGTCGGCCGCGACCACGCCGGCGTGGGCAAGTACTACGAGCCCGAGGCGGCGATCGAGATCTTCTCGAACTTCCCCGACCTCGAGATCCATCCCCTCACCATCAGGGGCGACTTCTTCCATTGCCGCAAGTGCGCCCAGCTCGAGAGCGAGCGCACCTGCCCGCACGGGGACGACGAGAAGATCAAGTTCTCGGGCACGGTGATCCGCAAGATGTTGGTGGAGGGCGGCTCGCCTCCGCCGGAGATATTCAGACCCGAGGTCTTCGAGGCCCTGCGCGGGATCAAGAAACCCTTTGTCGAATAGCGTTCGTTGAATAGCGAAGGAGTACGTGATGCAACCCAAGCGTAAGGTGCTTGTCATAGGTCTGGATTGCGCTGCGCCGGCCCTGGTGTTCGACGCATGGCTTGCCGACCTGCCCAACATCAAGAGGCTGGTCTCCGAGGGGCTCTGGGGCAGAATGTTCTCCTCCATCCCTCCCATCACCTGCCCGGCCTGGATGTGCATGATGACCAGCAAGAACCCGGGCAAGCTGGGGATCTTCGGCTTCCGCAACCGCAGCAACTACGCCTACAAGGAGATCTGGATCGCCAACTCCACGGTGATCAAGGAGCCCACCCTGTGGGACGTCATCTCCCGCGAAGGGCTCACGGTGGGCCTGATAGGCGTGCCCCAGACCTATCCGCCGAGGCCCGTCAACGGCTTCATGGTCACGGATTTCCTGGCGCCGGATACCAGCGCCGACTACACGTATCCCTCCTACATCAAGGACGAGATAAAGCAGGCCGTGGGCGACTACATCCTGGACTGCGACGAGTTCCGGACCGAGAACAAGGACGCCCTCCTGGCCGAGATCTACGAGATGACCAAGAAGCGCTTCGACCTGGTGGAGGCCTTCCTGGCGAAGTCCCCTGACTTCTATATGTTCGTCGAGATGGGCATCGACCGGATCTACCACGGCTTCTGGAAATACATGGACAAGACCCACAGGAAGTACGTGGCCGGCAACAAGTACGAGAACTCGATCAAGGAATACCACCAGTACATAGACAAGCGCATCGGCGAGCTCCTGAAGAAGGTGGGCGACGACACCGTGGTGCTGGTGGTCTCCGATCACGGCGCCAAGAAGATGGAAGGCGCGATCAACATCAACGACTGGCTGGTGGCCGAGGGCTACTTGAAGCTCGACAAGAAGCCCGAGGGTGTCGTGAAGATGGACAAGGTCGGCGTCGATTGGGCCAACACCACGGCCTGGGGCCTGGGCGGCTACTACGGGCGGCTTTTCCTCAACGTCAAGGGCAGAGAAGCCCAGGGCAAGGTCGACCCTAAAGACTACGAGAGGGTGCGCGATGAGATCGCGGCCAAGCTAACGGCCCTGAAGGACGAGAAGGGGCGGCCGCTGGGGACCCGCGTGATCAAGCCTCAGGACGTCTACAAGGGCCCTCACATCGATCAGTCGCCCGATCTGATAATCTACTTCGGCGACCTCTACTGGCGCTCCACCGGCAACGTGGGCCACGACGGCATCCATTCGTTTGAGACCGAGGTCGGGCCCGACGACGCCGTGCACGACGAGTACGGCATCTTCGTGATGTGGGACCCCAAGGTGAAGCGCGGCAAGGAAGTCAAGGGCGTGAGCCTCTACGACATCGCTCCCACGGTGCTGGACTTAATGGGAATACCGGTGCCTGCCGATATGGAAGGCAAGGTCATAAAGGGCTGACAGGCTTGGAGCAAGAAGGCAGAGTCCAAAAAGGGGGATGTGGATGGAACTCGAAAAGGGAATGTTGATCTGGTTCACGGGCGTGGCCGCCTCGGGAAAGACCACGGTCGGCCGCGCGCTCGAGAAGGCCCTGAAGGAGCGCGGCATCAAGGTTGAGAACCTGGACGCCGACGAGATCAGGGCAAACCTGAGCCCCGACCTGGGCTACACGCCCAAGGACAGGGACCTCAACACCAAGCGGCTGGCCTACATGGGCAAGCTCTTGTCCCGCAACGGCGTCTCCGCCATCGTGGCGGCGGTCTCCCCCTTGAGGGAGTACCGCGATCGCGCCCGGGGCATGGTGGACCACTTCGTCGAGGTTTACGTCAAGTGCTCGCTCGAGGTCTGCAGGCAGCGCGACCCCAAGGGGCTCTACAAGCGCGCCGATCGCGGCGAGATCAACGACATCGCCGGGCTGCACCAGCCCTACGAGGAGCCGGACAAGCCCGAAGTGCTCCTGGAGACCGACAAGCTGAGCGTCGAGGATGCGGTCAAGAAGATCCTGCTCACCATGGAGGCTCTGAAGTACATACCCAAGAGCGATGCCAAGGGCGGCGGCAAGCCTTACACCGAAGAGGAAGAGGAGAAGGTCAAGGAGCGCCTGCGCGGGCTCGGCTACATAGAGTAGGCAGCTTCTATATCAGCGGCCTGCCGTCCATGTCGGGCGGCGGGTCGATCTCCATGATCTTCAAGATGGTGGGCGCGACGTCCATGACGCTCGCGCCCTCAGCCTTAAGTGCGTGGCCCTTGACGAAGAGCATGGCGTCATCGTAGGTGTGCATGCCGACGATGGGCCCCTTGCCCGTGAGGGCCTTCTTGCCGAAGGCACCCTTGACATCGAAGCCGTTGACAGGGTTTACCACCAGGTCGGCGGCGTGCTCGAAGCTCTCGCCGTGGTAGATCTGGTCGCGCGTGAAGACGTCCTTGATCACCTTGGTGCCGTCCTCGTCGGTAAGCCCGAGCAACGCGCTCTGGAGCTCACCCCTCACATCGAGGTACTTGTCCGGCTCCACAGAGCCCTCGGCCTCTCTGCCTTTGAGATTGATGAAGATCCGGCCGGGGTCCAGGGTGAAGGCCCGCGTCCTGGCGGGGTCGATGTCCAGGAGCTGCTTGGGCTCGCCGGGCTTGTAGGCAAGGTAGCCGCGCTCCTCGAGGAACCGGTTGACGTAGACCTCCTTCTTGAGGCTGCAGAAGCCGTGATCGGACATCACGATCAAGGTGACCTCATCTCCCAGCTGCTTCGCAAGCCTGGCGAAGAACGCGTCAACAAGCCCGAAGAAGTCCGAGAACTGCTTGGCGTACTTGGGATGCCCCTGCTCCATGTGCTCCCACATGAAGTGAAAGAGCCTGTCGGTCTCCATGATGTGGAGGATGGCAAAGTCCCACTTCTTCTCGCTGTATAGATTGAAGAAGGCGCCGATCCTGGCCTCGAACACCCGAACCAGGTCCGGATAGAGGTTGTCCAGGTTCTCGCGGGCCTTCCAGGGGTCGATGTCGATCTCGTAGTCCTGGGTCTTGAGCCTTGGAGCCAGGGTATCAGGGAAGGTCGCGCCTCCCAGCCTCGGCGCATCGAAGCCCGACACCAAGTAGCCGTTTACCTCCCGCGGCGGGTAGGTCACCGGCACGTTCATCACGATCACGCTCCTGCCCTTCTCGCTAAGGATCTCCCACAGCGTGAGCCCGCTCATGGTGCCCGAATTGGGCAGGAAGATGGAATAGGTGCCCGGCGTGCGGTCAATGAAGCCGTAGATGCCGTGCTTGCCGGGGTTCTTGCCGGTCATCATGCTGGACCAGGCCACGCAGGATACCGGCGGATGGACCGACTTCAGCTCAGTGAGCGAGCCCTGGTCGAACACCTTCTTCATCGACGGGAGCGCCCCTTCGGCAAGCCGCCGGCGCATGTAACTTAGGGGCGTGCCGTCCAAGCCTATGACCACTACTCTGGGCTTCTTCTTGAACCACATACCTCCACCCTTTCTTGCAAGCAGATTGATCTCAGGTTACGCTCGGCGCCCGGCTCGGTCAAGGCTAAACCTCGACAACTTCGATCCGAGCCAGGTCGGCCACGCCCAAGCCGCACGCGGCAGCCGGCACCACCGAGGTCTTGAGAAAGTCTCGTCGCTCCATCATGTCCCCCTCAAGCCTGTCCAGAACAGGGCCGCGATCAGTCCGCCCAGCAGTGTGTTGGTGAGATTGGCAAGATGGGTGGACCTCATGCCCGCTGCCGACTTGAGCAGGCTCTCGGCGGCCGTCGCCAGCAGGGCGGCCAGGACCACGTAGGCCACCATCCCACCGCTCACCAGCCCGAAGCCGAAGCCGATCATCGCCACCGCCAGGGAGGCCGCCACACCCGAAAGAGTGCCGATCGCGGAGACCCCACCGGGCGTGCCGGCCGGCTTGACCTTGAGATCCTGGAGCGTGAAGCACCTTTCGGCGTAGGTTTTGCCCATCTCGCTCGAGACGGTGTTGAAGGCGGCGGTCGCAAGGCTGGCCATGGCGAAGACCCCCAGGAGGGGCACAGGCTTCGCGGCCTCCAGCAGAGCACCGAAGGCCGGCACGCCCAGGTTGGCCACGGCGTTCTTCCAGGTCTTGGCTGTCGCCCCCGCACGGTCCGCCTCCGGGCTGTGGATCGCTTGCCTGCCGGACTTGAGTCTGGTTGTCACGCTTCCCATCACAACGAATGCCAGGACGCCGAAGAAGCCTCCGAGGCCGAAGGCATAAGTGATCAGCGAGCCCAGGATCACTCCCGCCAGGAAGCCCGACCGGTCAAAGGCCCGAACCCAAAGGCCCACAAGGCCCAGTCCGAGATTGGGAAGTACGCTGAAGCCGACCCTGGTCGCCAAGTCAAGCCAATCCATCCGCGAAGACCCTCCACTCCGTGCTGCCGTCCGCTGGGATTGGCACGACCTTACCACAGTCGCATCACCTCGTCCACCCCGTTCTCAGGGCGCCCCGGGAACAGGAAGAGACATCGTGACCCCTGGGTATGGGTCAGGTGTGCGATATGCCTGGACCAGGGCCGGATAGTCGATCGGGGAACTCACGAGACGCTGCTCGGCAGGCGCGGGCTCTACTGGTCGCTCTGCGAAGAGCAGGCCGGACTACAGCAAGAAGCCTGAACCGCCCGCATCCGGCCGCCTACCGAATCCGAACCACCTTTGCTGTCTGGCTGGCGGTCGCGGTCCTGGCCACCACGAAGTAGATGCCGCTCGCGAGGTCCTCGCCCCGCGAGTCCTTGCCGTCCCAATCCACGGTGGCCGTGTGCGCGCCGAGGGTGATCTCGCGCAAGAGCCTGCCGGCCACGTCATAGAAGGCTACGGTCTTGGGCCCGCCGGAGAGCGCACCGGCCAGCGAGACGCGCAGCGCGCCCCGCGTGGGGTTGGGCAGAACCCTCAGGCTCGCCTGGGCATCGGTCGCGGGAACGCCCGCGCCCGGGGACGTGGTGATGTCGGCCGTGGACCTGGGAGCAATCCGGTAGCCTGAGGAATAGGGCACGGTGCCGTCGTACTGGGTTAGAATCCCGACCACGTCGATCCTTGACGTCGGCTGAGCGGTTCCGTCAATGTCGGTGTCCTTGTCAATGAAGAGCGTGCAGCCGCCGCTGCCGTCGTCGAGGGTGACGCTGCCGTCGGAGCCCGAGGCCGGCCAGGTCCCGCCGGTGATGAGGCATCCCTCAACGGTCACCAGCGAGCCTTCGTAGGTCTCTCCGCTCACCGCGATCTCGTTGGTTGTAACCAGCCGGGGCGTGGTCGATCCCGCGGCCGCCTGGACCACGGTTATGGTGGGGCTGGTTATCCTGGTGAGGCCGTAGTACTGGTCAACGTAACCTGTGACACTGAGGCTGTCGCCCACGAGCACCGTGGGTAGCTGGGTCGTGCGCTTTATCACCTCGACTCCGCCGGTGGCGTCCTCGACGAAGACGTCGTTGTCCACGGTCGAGAAGGTCGAGGTTGCCACCGTGGCGAGCCCCTTCACGGTGACCTGCTGGGCCAGGAGGAGCGGCCGGCCGTTAGCGTCATCGGCGTTGACCTCGCTGATCAAGGTCCAGCCGCCGCTCGTGCCGGTGACCCAGATGGGGCTCGACCACATGTAGTCACCGTCGGTCTGCTGCGCTCTCACCACGTAGTAGTTCTCGCCCATCGGGGGCCTATCGGTCGGGGTCCAGGTGTAGTTGTTTGTGCCGGGGCTCGCGTAGGCGATCTGCACCCCGTTACGCAGCAGCTCGATGGTGATGAAGTTGGTCTGGGCCGAAACCGAGATCGAGAAGTGGACGGTGTCGGCCGCCGTGGTGAAGATGTCCCCCATCCAGTGGCCGTCGCACTGAAATGTGAGCGCCATGCGGTCGGCCTCCGGATTGACCTCGACCGCGAAGGTCCTGCGGTCCTTCAGGGCCGCCAGAATCTCGGCCTTGGTAAGGGAATCCGCGAGTATCCCGGTGAGATAGATGTCGCCTCCGCTGTTGGGATTAGGAGAGTCCCCCCACATGCCTTCGTGGTTGTCCTGGTTGGCGTCCACGCCGATGTGCCAGCCCTTGGCCAGGGCTTCGAAGTATTCGTACTCGTAGCTGTCGGAGCGCTTGCCGTTGCGGATCTCGGTCAAGGACATCGCCGAATCCCCGGCCACCGAGTAGGCGAAGTCGTGGAACTGGGCGTCGG
>JBAQHK010000270.1:0-13372 GCA_049288275.1 bacterium
CATCCAGACCACGCTTGATCGCTACGGTCATCTCCTACCGGAGGCGAGTCGAGGGTATGGAGAGCAGCTCGACGCGCTGGTTTTTTGGCGAGAGTGTTAGCAAAGTGTTAGCAAGAGCCCCCCGACCAGTCATCCAAGGGAATGAGTAGATGTTAAACCGCATGACATTCAACGTGTTAGAATCGTGGCACCCTAGGTTGACATCCACTGACCGCTAGGGGTTAAAACTGCCGGTGCGATAGCCGCCCAGGTCGAGCGTCACGTAACGGAACCCTTCCCTCCTGGCGGCCTCGACGAGCCTGTCGCGCACCTCGGGACTTGCCGCCCGCTCCAGCCCGGCGGGCTCCAGTTCGATCCTCAAGAGGTCCCCGTGGCAGCGAGCTCGCGCCTGAGAGAAGCCCAGATCGAGGATCACCTCCTCGAGCCGTTCGATGCGCGCCAGGGCCTCCCGGGTGATCTCCGCGCCGTAGGGGAATCGGGAGGCAAGGCAGGCCGCCGCGGGCTTGTCCCAGTTGGGAAGCCCCAGGCGACGCGCCAGGTCGCGGACCTCGGCCTTGGTGAAGCCGGCCTGCCTCAAGGGGCTTGCGATCGCCGCTTCCCTCAAGGCCCGCTCGCCGGGCCTGAAATCCCCGAGGTCGTCCACGTTCGATCCTTCAACGACGCCGGCGTAGCCTTCATCCTCGGCCAGGCGCTTGATCTTGGCGAAGAGCTCGCGCTTGCACAGGTAGCACCTGTCCAGCGGGTTCGCCCTGAAGGCGGGATCCTCGGTCTCTCTGGTCTTCAGGACCCGCACCGGGACCCCGACCAGGGCAGCGATACGGCGCGCGTTTTCGAGCTCCCGCCTGGGATAAGTCGCCGACGAGGCGACGACGGCCAGCGTTCGGTCGGGGCAGGCCTGGGCCGCCAGCGCCAGCAGGAGGCTCGAGTCCACTCCGCCCGAAAAGGCCACCACCGCCGGACAAAGGCTTCCCACGAGGGCCACCGCCTCCGCCGCCTTGGCCGCGAGCGGCCCCGGCACACCGCCGAGTTCATCCAGCTTCTTGAGCGCCACCCTGTCTCCTCCACCCTTCCGGTCCTGCCCCTGCTCCTGCCCGCGCTCCTGCCCGCGCCGGTTCACCGCCCCCACCGATTCACCGCCCGGCAGCCTTGAGCGAGTCCGCCACGTACCGGGCCCGCAACGAGTCCGCGAACCGGGCCGAGAACGTGGAATCCATCATTGCCTCGGTCGCGATCGAATCCAGGCGGGCCTTGTATCTTGCCTTGGCCAGTTCGTGATCGATTCCGCGCTCGGAGAAGAAGTGGCTGCCGTCGCCCTGGGCGACGAAGAAGAGATCGCGCGAGCCCTCCCTCGGATAGAGCGAGGCCACGATGGACGCGCGCCCAGGGTTGCAAATCGGCCGGGGCGGCAGTCCGCTGAACATATAGGTGTTGAAGGGAGAGTCCACCTTGAGATCGCTGTAGAGCACCCGGCCCTTCCACTTGCCCAGGGCGTATCTCACCGTGGGGTCGGCCTGAAGCTTCATGCCCCGCTTCAAGCGGTTGTGAAAGACCGCTGATATCACCGGCTTCTCGGTTTCCAGATAGGCTTCCTTCTCGATGATGGAGGCCAGGGTCACCGCCTGGTTCACGGTCAGTCCCACCTCGCGGGTCCGCGCCAGCATGGAGTCGTCGAAGACCTTGAAGAAACTCTTGACCATCCGCTCCAGCACCGAGGGCGCCTCTTCCCGCCACTCGATGTCGTAGGTGTCCGGAAACAGAAAGCCGTCGGCCGACTTCGAGGGCACGCCCAGGGAAGCGACGAAAGCCGAGTCCCGCGCGAGCCGCACGAACTGGGTGGAGTCCACCGAGGCCGCCCGGGCCAGGACTCTCGCGATCTCATCGAGCCTCCGGCCCGGCGGGATCACGATCTGGTCCCTGAAGGTAGCGCCCCGATAGAGCGCCCTCAAGAGCGAGGCCATGCTGGCGGTCGGCTGGAAGCGGTAGCGGCCGGCCTTGGCTCTGCGGTCAAGCCTCAGGGCCCGGCCCAGGGCCTTGAAGACCAAACCGTTTCGGACCAGTCCGCTTTGCTCGAATCTGGCGGCGATCTGGGAGAAGGTCATTCCCCTGTCCACCACCACGTGGACGTACTTGTCGGGGCTGACCGAGGGCTGGCAGAAGATCTCCACCAGGACGAACACCAGGGCCGTCGAGACGGTCAGGATCAAGCCGTCACGCAGAAATCGGGCGACTCGCATCTCGGTCAGGCGCCCTCGAGGCACCGCTCCTTCGCGGCGTCCAGGTAGCCCTGCAGGATTATGGCGGCAGCCAGGGCGTCCACCTTGCGCTTGCGTTTGTGCCTTCTCATCCCGGACTGTATCAGTATCTTCTCGCTCTGCTTGGTGGAGAGCCTCTCGTCCACGGTCTCTATCGGAAGCCCCGAGCGCTCGCCCAACTTCGCGGCGAACGCGGCCGCCTCCGAGGCAGCCAGCGAGACCTCGCCCTTGAGGGTCAGGGGCAGGCCGACGACGATCTCGCCGACCTGGTTGGCCGCCGCGGTCGCGCATATCTCGCCCACGACGTCGCGGGTCCGCTCGGTCTCGATCACCTTGAGCGGCCGCGCGATGATGCACAGCTCGTCGCTCAGGGCAAGGCCGATCCGCTTGCGGCCGTAATCCACGCACAGGATGCGGCCCTTCTCGCAGGTCAGGCACTTGGTCATTCGGACCCGGGTGCCGCCGTCCGCGGGGAAGTCGAAATCCACCCTGTCCATGATGTGCTTCATTATGTAAATGCCCCTGCCGCTCTCCTTGAGCATGTTGCCGGCGGCCAGGGGGTTGGCGACGTCGCCGGGCGTAAAGCCGGGGCCTTCGTCGGCGACCGAGACCCTGATCTCGCTGGGACGCCGCTTGAAGACCACGTGTATCCTCTTCGACTTGTCGGACTTGTTGCCGTGAACCACGGCGTTGGTCGCGGCCTCCACCACCGCTATGGCCATGTCGTCGGTTATGTCCCGCGACATGCCGGTCCACTGGCAGAAGGCCTGACACAGCGAATCCACCAGCGGCAGGTACTCCACGCCACTCGGAAGGTTGAGTTCCAGCATCTTCTCCTCTGCAGAAACTGGGGACATCATACTAGTTTCTCTGGAAACTGGCGACGGCCTCGGCCTCGTCGCCGAAGATCTCAAAGACCGAGTCCAGCCGCGTCACCGCCAGGATCGTCCGGACCCGTTCGGTCACCTTCACCAGCTTCAGGTTGCCGCCTTCCCGCTTGAGGCTGGTGTAGCCGGCCACGAAGATCCCCAGGCCGGTGCTGTTGACCCACGGCACCTCGGCCAGGTTGAGGAGCACTTGCTTGTAGCCCGCGGCCAGCAGATCCCCTATCGCCTTCTTGAACTCGGCGGCCTCCGGCCCTCCGACCATCTTGCCCGAGATATCAAGAATGGCGACCGCATCGGTTTTCCTTGCGCTGATCATCGGACCTCCGCTCTCAGTGCGCCCACCAGACCCGCCATGTCCGCGGGAAGCGGCGCCTCGAGCTCGACGGCGCGCCGGCTCACCGGATGCACGAAGGCGAGTCTGCGCGCGTGCAACGCCTGCCTGTCGATGGTCTCAAGCAACAGCCTGGCCCGGCCCATCGAGGCCGCGCCCACACCCTTGTAGCTCCGCTTTCTTCCGCCGTAGGTGGGATCCCCGAAGACCGGGTGCCCCAGGTGCGCCAGGTGAACCCTTATCTGATGCGTCCTGCCGGTCGCCAGATTGATCACCAGCCTGGAGGCAAACTCGAACTCCTCGGCCACCCGGTAGGCGGTGACCGCCTGACGGCCGGAGGATTTCACGACAGCCATCTTCTTGCGGTCGGAGCGGCTGCGCCCCAGGAGGGTCTCCACGGTCGCCTCCCGCCGCGCCGGCACTCCCCACACCACGGCCTCGTAGGTCCGCTTTATCTCCCTGCGGGCCAGGGCCGCGCTCAGGGCCACGTGGGTGGCGTCATCCTTCGCCACTATCACCAGCCCGGTCGTGCCTTTGTCCAGCCGGTGGACGATGCCGGGCCTCACCACGCCGCCGATACCCGAAAGGTCCTTGCAGTAGGCCAGGAGCGCGTTCACCAGCGTGCCTCGCCTGACGCCCGCTCCCGGGTGGACCACCATCCCGGCGGGCTTGTTCACCACCACCAGATAGCGGTCCTCATAGATCACGTCAAGCGGGATCGCTTCGGCCTCGACCCTTGAGGGTTCCGGCTCGGGGACGGTGACCCTGATGGTCTCGCCGCGGCGCAGCCGGCGACTCGCCTTCGCCGGAGCGCCGTCCACCACCACAAGACCGGCCTTGAGGAGCCGCTGAACCTGAGAGCGCGTAGCAACCCCCGCCCGCTCGCTCAGGTACTTGTCGGTCCGCTCGCCGGCCCCGGCAGCGACAATCAACTCTATCGAGCCCGGCGCGCCCTTCATCAGAACGCCTCGCGCTGGCCGCTGCAGGAGCACCGGGGCTTGGCGGGCCTGAGGGAGGCAGCCACCAGCATGATCACGCCCACGGTGATTGCAAGATCGGCCACGTTGAAGGAAGGCCAGCGCACGGACTCGCCCACCCCGATGTCTATGAAGTCCACGACCGAGCCCAACCGCAGCCGGTCCACGAGATTGCCGAGCGCGCCTCCCAGTACCAGGCCCAGGGCGATCTTGGTCCGGGCCGGGGACTGCCTGGCGAAGTAGACCACCACGCCGACGATCACCGCCGCGACCACGGAGAAGGCCGCGAAGTAGTTGCCCGAGCCCCTGAGGATGCCGAACACCGCTCCGGAGTTGCGGGCGTGGCCCAGCCTGAGGAAGGAGCCCAGAAGGTCGATCTCCTCTCCCCTGCTGAACCTGGCCACTATCGCCAGTTTGGTGATCTGATCAACCAGAATCACAAGCACCGCAGTTATCGCCGACTTCACGCCAGGGTCGCTCCTCCAGCTCGTCGGGTTACCCCGACTCTCCGGTCTTCTCGATCTTGGTCTTGCACTTGACGCAGAGTTTTGCGTAGGGCACGGCCTCGAGACGCTCCACCGAGATCTCCTCGCCGCAGCGCCGGCAGAGGCCGTAGCCGGCCCGGTCCACGCGCGAGAGGGCTTCGTCTATGTCCTCCAGCGCCGCTCCGCCGGCGGCGCCTATGAGGTACGCTTTCTCCTGCTCGCTCGAATCCGTGCCCATGTCCGCGGGGTGCATGGAGTAGGCAGAACCCGAACCGGTGGCTTCCCGCGGGGTCTTGCCCATGTAGTTATCCTCAATGTAGCCGAGCTCGGCCAGGACCCGCTTGCGCTCCTCAAGCAGCAGGGACTTGAAGCGCGCCAGGTCGAGCTTCCGCGCGCTCACCGGCTTCTTAGGGTTGTCGGTCATACCGGGACACCTCTCGTCCGTCACTTCGGCCGTCACTTCTTCCGTCACTTCGTCCGTCACTGCCGCTCGAGCGCGACTGCGACCTTCTCGTCGCCCAGCTGGAACTCGAACGGCTTGGCGCCCGCGGGCAAGGCGAAGTCGATCGCCACGGCCAGCGTCTCGCTGCGAATGTGTTGGTCGTAGGTCTTGAAGACCTTCTGGGCGACGTCGCCACCGGCGACGTGGATCGCGATCTTGTCGGTGACGTCGAAGCCCGACTGCTTCCTCAGGTTCTGGATGCGGCTGACAATCTCTCGGGCGTGGCCCTCGATGAGGAGCTCGGGGGTGACCGCCGAGTCCAGGACGATCGAGTTGGCGCCGTCGGTCTCGTACAGATGCCCCTCACGCTCGCTGCGCCTGACCAGCAGGTCGGCCGCATCGAGCTCGATCTCCTCTCCGTCCAGGCTGAGCTTCACGCCGAGTCCCGCCTCGAGCCGGGCGATCCCGGCAGCGTCGAGACCCTTCAGGACCTGCTTCAAGACCTTGATCTTGTCCCCCAGCCGGGGCCCGAGGACGTCGAAACGGGGCAGCACCTCGTAGGTCACGTAACCGGAGAGGTCCTTCTCCACCGTAACGTCCTTGACGTTGACTTCCTCCTTGAGGTGCCCAAGCAGCGAGGCCAGCAGCTCGGAGTCCAGCCTGGCCGCCAGCTTGATCCGCGCCCTGGCAAGCGGCTGCTTGACCTTGATCTTGGCGCGGTTGCGAGCGGCGCGAACCAGGGTCACGCAGCGGACCACGGCCTCCATCGAGGCCTCGAGGTCGCCGTCTATGGCCGCCGGATCGCTCTGCGGATAGTCGCACAGGTGAACGCTCTGGGGGGCGCTCTCATCCAGCGGCGCCACCAGGTGTCTGTAGATTTCCTCGGTGACGAAGGGCAGGAAAGGCGCAGCCAGCTTGGCGGTAGTGACCAGGGCCTCATACAGGGTGGCGTAGGCCGCCGTCTTGTCCTCGCCCATCTCGTGCCGCCAGTAGCGGCGCCGGGAACGCCTGACGTACCAGTTGGAAAGATCGTCCACCACGAAGTCCTGGATCGCCCGGGCCGCCCGCGTGACCTCGTAGCGGTCCAGCTCGGCGTCCACGTATTGGACCAGCGAGTTCAGCCTGGAGATGATCCACCTGTCCATCACCGGGCGCTTCGCAAGCTCCACCCGGTGCCGGCGCGGGTCGAAGCCGTCGATCGTGGCGTAGAGGGTGAAGAAGGAATGAACGTTCCTCAGGGTGCCCAGCATCTTGCGGGCAACCTCGACCACCCCGTCGGTGGAAAACCGCGTGGGCAGCCACACCGGAGAAGTGGTGTAGAGGTACCAGCGCAGGGGATCGGCCCCGACCGAGTCGGTGATCTCGCGCGGCGCCACGATGTTGCCCTTGGACTTGCTCATCTTCTGCGCATCGGCGTCCAGCAGCAGCTCGGTCACCAGCACGTTCTTGAAGCTGGGCCTGTGGGACATGAAGGTCGAAATCGCGACCAGCGAGTAGAACCAGCCGCGGGTCTGGTCCACGGCTTCGCAGATGAAGTCCGCCGGGAACTGACTTTCGAACTTCTCCCGGTTCTCGAACGGCCAATGATACTGGGCGTAGGGCATGCAGCCGGTGTCGAACCAGCAGTCTATGACCTCGGGGGTGCGGCGCGCCTCGCCGCCGCAGTCGCACTTCAAGACCACGCCGTCGATCCAGGGCCTGTGCAGGTCAACTTCGCCCTTGGTCTCCAGGGCGAGCGCCTTGAGCTCGGCCACGCTCCCCACGGAGATGTCCTTGCCGCAGGAGCCGCACACCCAGACGTTCAGGGGCGTGCCCCAGTAGCGGTCGCGGCTCAAGGCCCAGTCCACGTTGTTCTCCAGCCACTGGCCGAAGCGGTTGTCTCCGAATTCCTTCGGGACCCAGTTGATGGTCTTGTTGACCGCGATCATCTCGTCCTTGAAGGAGGTGGTCTTGACGTACCACGAGGGGTGAGCGTAGTAGATAAGCGGCGAGTCGCAGCGCCAGCAGAAGGGATAGGTGTGGACAACCTTCTCCAGCCTGAAGAGCACGCCGCGCTCTTTGAGGTCCTCGTTGATGCCGGCGTTGGCGTCTATGACGAAGCGGCCCTTCCAGGGCGTGATCTCCTCGGCAAAGGTTCCGTCCTCGAGGACGGGATTTACGAAAGCCAGGTTCTCCGCCCGGCCAAGATTGTAGTCGTCGGCTCCGAAGGCGGGAGCGGTGTGCACCAGCCCGGTGCCGTCGTCCATCGTCACGAAGTCGGCCGGCACCACCACGTGCGCCCTGCCCTCGAACTTGGCGTAGGCGTAAGGCGGCTCGTAGTGGAGCCCCACGAGATCGGCGCCCTTCTTGCGCTCCAGGGTCTCGAAGCCCTCGCCCAGGACCGCTTCGGCCCGCCGCTCGGCGATTATGAGCTGCTCGCCCTTGTGCCTCACCTTGAGGTAGACCATCGTCGGGTGCACCGCGACCGCGACGTTGGAGATCAGGGTCCAGGGCGTGGTGGTCCATACCAGGAGACTGGTCTTGGGGTCTTCCTTGATCTTGAAGCGAACGTAGATCGAAGGGTCTTCCTTTTCGGCGTAGCCCTGGCTGACCTCGTGGCTCGAAAGCGGCGTGCCGCAGCGAGGGCAATAGGGCAGCACCTTGTGGCCGCGGTAGATCGCTCCCGCGTCCCACATCTTCTTCAGTATGTTCCAGACCGACTCGATGTAGTCGTTGGTGCAGGTGACGTAGGGGTGTTCCAGGTCAAGCCAGAAGCCGATGCGCCTGGTGAAGGCGACCCACTCCCGCTGGTACTTGAAAACGCTCTCCTTGCAGTTCCTGTTGAAGTCGGTGATCCCGTACTTCTCGATCCCGTCCTTGCTCCTGATGCCCAGCCGCTTCTCGACCTCGATCTCCACCGGCAGGCCGTGGGTGTCCCAGCCGGCCTTGCGGACCACCTGGTAGCCCTTCATGGTCTTGTACCTGCAGACCAGGTCCTTCACCACACGGGTGATCACGTGATGGACTCCGGGCACGCCGTTGGCCGTCGGCGGGCCTTCGTAGAAGACGAAGCTGCGCGCAGGCGACCGGCGGCTGACGGACTTCTCGAAGATCTTCTCGGCCTCCCAGAAGGCGAGGACCTTCTCCTCGGCCTCGGGCGCCACCACCTGCGAGGGGACTCGCTCGAAGACCGCTCGGGATCCGGGTTCGGGGTCGTGCTCGGACTTGGACTCGGACTTGGACTCAGGCTTGGACTCAGATGCGCTCATAATCTCCGCAGAACCTCTTTCACTATGCTGGTGAGCTTGGGCTCGGCACTCTCGGCCGCCTTCAGGATCACCCTGTGATCGGCCGGCTCGAGGGCATCCGGAAGGCAAAGGTCGGTCACCACCGAAAGCCCCAGGACCTTCATCTCCATGTGGCGCGCGACCAGCACCTCGGGCACGGTGGACATGCCGACGGTGTCCGCGCCTATGCCGCGCAGGAACCGGTACTCGGCCCCGGTCTCCAGGTTGGGGCCGGCCACGCCGACGAAGATCCCCCGGTGGACCTTGATCTTGAGATCCAGCGCCACCTGCTCGGCCAGCTCTATCAGCTTGCGCGAGTAGGGCTCGGACATGTCGGGAAAGCGCGTCCCTATCGAGTCGTCGTTGGGACCGACCAGGGGGTTGTCGCCCATCAGATTGATGTGATCGGCGATGATCACTATGTCGCCCCGGCTGTGGAAGGGGTTCATCCCGCCCACCGCATTGGAGACCACCAGGGTGTGAGCGCCCAGGAACTTCATCACGCGGGTGGGAAAGGTGACCTCCTGCATCGAGTAGCCTTCGTAGTAATGAACGCGCCCGTCCATCGCGGCCACCTTCTTGCCCGAGATCGTGCCCAGCACCAGCTGGCCCGAATGGCCCAGCACCGTCGAGACCGGGAAGCCGGGAATGTCGCTGTAGGGGATGCGGACCGGCTCGGTGATCTCCTTGGCGAGCCCACTGAGGCCGGTGCCCAGGATCACTGCGTAATCCGGCTTGAGCGCGGTCTTGGTCCTGATGAAAGAGACCGCCTGGTCTATTCGCCCTTTAAGGTCGGACATCTGCCCAGCCTCCTTCTGACTCCCGCTTCGTCGAGCCCGAGAATCTTCAGCATCTTGTTGGTCGATCCGCTTCCGCCGGCCAGCAGTACCTGCCTCACCGGGATCTCAAGCTCCTCGGCCACCAGCCGAAGCAGCTCGATGTTTGCCCTTCCGCCCTCGGGCGCGGCGACCACCCTCACCTTGAGCGCCCCGTCGTCCATCCACCCCACCACTTCGCCCTTCAGGGCCTTGGGAGAAACCCTGACCTTGAGAGTGTAGGTTCTGTCGCTGATCTGGTTAGCCTCTATCATCTGTTGCCTGTCCTCCCTCTTCCTCCGTTTGAAACGACGCCTTCTTGGATTCATAGCCTGTGATCTCGCTCCGCGGTTCATTGAGTGCCTGTCGATTGAACGACGATTGCCTGCGATTGTGTGCGACGCCGCCGGCCGCTAATGACTACTACCGGCGCCGTGGGCCGCCTTCGCCGCGTGCGCGCCCTGCGCGGTCTGTCCGGTCTGCCCGGTCTGCGTTCCCTGCCGCCTGATGTCGTCCTCCATGCTGCCGATGAAGGTCAGCTGGGCCTCGATCAGGCTCTTGAGTTTGGCGACCAGCGCCATGGTCTCCGCCTTGAGCATCTCCCTGTCGTTGGCGATCGCGTCCACCTGGCCCGAAGCCGCGGCCAGACGCCTCTTGGCTTCCACCTCGGCCTCCTTGATCACATTCTCGGCCGCCTGATGGGCATTTGCGCGAGCGTCGGCACTGACTTTCTGGGCGGTGAGCAGCGTGTCCCTGAGGGTCTGCTCCATCTTGGCGTAGGCCTCGTTCCTGTCCCTCAGGGACGTGTTCTCTCTCTCAAGGTCCTCCTTGGCCTTGAGCATCGCTTCCATCCTGTCGGCGACCGCGTCGAGGAACTGCTTGACCTCGTCGGGGTCACAGCCTTTGAACTTCCTTCTGAAAGCCTGGCTTCGCACATCGAGTGGGCTGATTTCCAAGCTCGTCTGCCCCCTTCCCTGAGTCTCCTCGAGAGTGCCCGACCCGGCGGCCTTGCGCCATGGCGCATCGGCCCGGGCAGGCCGCCCCGAGGCTACGTTGCGAGCGAGTCTTCCCGTGGACCGAAGATGGCCGTGCCGATCCTCACCATGTTCGATCCCTCTTCGATAGCTGCTTCGAAGTCCGACGTCATGCCCATTGAAAGGTAGTCCATGCTCGCGTTTTCGATCCTTGCGTCCTGGATGCGCTCGCGAAGGTCTCGCAGGCGCTTGAAACACGCTCTCACGGCCTCATCGTCAGGCGTGAAAGCCCCGATCGTCATCAGCCCCTTCACAGATACATGCATAAGTTCGGCTATTTTCGCCACCAGGTCAACACATTCTTCGGGCCGAACTCCGAATTTGGTCGCCTCGCCGGAGGTGTTGACCTCTACCAGCGCATCCATCCGCTTGGCCCCGGCGCCGCCGAAGTCGGCGACCCGCCGGTCGATTTCGCGCGCGAGCTCGAGGGAATCCACCGACTGGATCATGCTGAAGGTCGCGACCGCCTTCTTCACCTTGTTGGTCTGAAGGTGGCCCACCAGGTGCCAGGTCACGTCCCCCATCACCCTATCGGTCTTGGATGCAGCTTCCTGCACGCGGTTCTCGCCTAAGAGCGTGAGGCCCGCGTCCACCGCCTGCTGAATCCGTTCGACCGGCACGGTCTTGGTCACAGCGACCAGCCGGACATCGGCGGGATCGCGCCCGGCGCGCCGGCAGGCGGCCGCGATTCGCCGCTTCACCTCGTCGATCCTGCTGCCTATCCCTATCCTGTTGCCTACGGTGTCCATATCACATGGGTGGGACGTGTGGAAACCTGAGAAACCAGGCTCAGAAACCAGGCTCAGAAACCAGAAATCCCGTTACCAGAGATCCGCACGGGCAGTCTATTGCGCGCCGCTCGCCAAGTCAACACAAATCCATAGGGTGAACGCGGTTAGGCGGGTGGGCGCCGGTCAGCCGAGTCACTTGACGCGCGCAGGCGCGATCCTCACCGCAGGTGACGCGCGCAGTCCAACGTAGGCGGCAAAGTCAGAAGTCACTTGACGCGCACGGGCGCGATCCTCACCGGCACGAGGTCCAGACTCCAGTAGTTGAGGCCGCCGTCCAGAACCCGGGTCGTGCCGGGTCCGAGCTTTTCGCCGGGCGCCGCCGGGGTCACGTAGAGCATCTGGGTCAGGCCGCGGGCCGCGAGTCTGCGGGCCAGATCGTCGTACGCCCGCTGCGATCCCACAAGGAAGATCGGCTTGCTGTAGAAGACCGAGTAGAGCTCTTGCGCCACCCACCATTGGTCGGTGACGATCACGGTCTCGGCCCGGGCGGCCACCTCGCGGTTCAAGCGACTGGAGAAGCTCATCTTGCGCTGGAGGATCGTGATCGAAAGCACCTGGGCGGCCAGACTCGCCCCCACCAGAAGCGTCACCGCGGCCCACGAGAGAGCGCGCGTCCTGCTCGATCGTGGCCCCAGGCCCAACCCCGCGCGCGGCCCCGGCTGCGGCCCCGCGTGCAACCCCAGGCGCCGCCCCGGCTGCAGTCTCAGGCGCCACCCCGGCCAGGGGACCATTCCCTGCCACGCCTCGAGGTTCAGGGCGCAGGGGACCACGAGCAAGGGATAGACGACCAGAAGGTATCTCGCGCCCCAGTGAATCCCCCAGGAGGCCTTTTCCGGCACGGTGAGCCAGTAGATCGCCGCGTAAGACACCACCAGGACCCACAGCATTGCCCGGCGGGCCGCGTCGGGTGATTGGTCCTTGAGGCGCACCAGTCCCAGAACCAGAATCGGCGCTGCGGGCAACAGGCTGTTGCACGCCCCCAGGCACACCACCGGCAGGTCGGTCGTAAAGAAGCAGGCATATACCAGAACGGCGAAGGCCGCGCCGGCCAGACCGACCAGAGGAATCGCGATTCGGAAGGCGCGCTCCGGAAGCCTGGGATTGATGAGGAGCAGAATCACAAACGGCATCGTGAGGACGAGCGATGCCCAGACTTCGCGCGACGCCCCGAGGAAGAGATAGAAGAAGACCTTGGGCCTTGCCAGAAGATGCGAGATGGGATCGGACTCGAAGAGCGTGGCCAGATGGTGCCCGGCCGGGCTGCCCAGGGCCCACCAGTGGAATAGCCACAGGGGAACCAGGGCCGCTGCCGTCGCGCAGCAGAAGGCAAGCGCGGCCCGCAGCTTACTGCGGGGCGCGTAGAAGATCAGCACCGCGAGCAGCGCCAGCGAGAAGGCATAGACTTCCGCGCGAAAGTAAGCGGCGAAAGCGGTGAGAGCTGCCGCCACGCAGGCCTGCCGCAGCCGCGCCGTCGCTACGAACCGCACGAAGGCCACCACTGCCCACACCAGGAGTGCCATCACCGCGGTGTGCTCCCAGAAGGTGGCGCTGTAGAACCACAAGGGTGTCGCGAGGCCCGCCAGCAGGACGGCGTAGACCTGCGCTCGCGCGCCTCCCCCCACCTCCTTCACCAGGCGGGCCACGGCCGCCAGCAGAGCCAGCGAGGCCGCGAAGGGAAGCACGTAGAGCCCTGGGTAGCCCGCGAGCCTGAAGAAGACCGAGGAGACCGCGGCAAAGAATGGCGACCACACCGAGAACAGCCGGTCGCCTCTGATTGTGGCGAAGGGATAAGCCAGGGGCGCGAAGTCAAAGCTGGGATCAATCTCCGCGCCCGGCCAGGCGATGGAGTAGTCGGTGTAATCGCTTGCGACAATGCCCTGGACCTGGATGATGCGGCTGCCGATGTCGTTGATCCAGATCCCGTCAAGGGGAAGCAGGGCGAGCGTCGCGAGGTAGGCCACCGCCACCAGCGCGATCGCCGCGAAGAGCCAGTGCCGGCGAAGAAGTCCCGGGCCACCGGAGGCGGCTCCAGGCGATGCGGGAGAAGCGGGCGACCCGGGAGAAGCGGGCGATGTGGGCAGCGCGGGAGGAG
>JBAQHK010000271.1:0-2709 GCA_049288275.1 bacterium
GGACGCGCGGCGCATGCTCGGGATGGGCCTGAGCATTGCGCTGGCGACCGACTTCAATCCCGGCAGCTCGAGGATCCATTCTCTGCCGATTGTGGCAAGCCTTGCCTGTTCCTTCATGCGCCTGAGCCCCGGCGAGGCCTTGTTCGCGGCGACCCGCGGGGGAGCCCGCGCTCTCGGGCGGGACCACGTCGTGGGCAGCCTCTCGGTGGGCAAGCGCGCGGATATGGTCTTGTTCGACGTCCCGGACTTCAGGTATATTCCCTATCATATGGGTGGCGCCAGGCCGGAGATGGTCTTGAAGGGTGGCAGGGTGGTCCGCCGGAGGCGCCCCGATCGAGGGGATCTCGAGGAGGCCTTTCAATGAGGAAGATAGTGCAGTGCGTGCCGAACTTCAGTGAAGGCCGGCGCAAGGAAGTGGTCGACGGCATCGTGGCGGAGATAGCGGGCGTTCGGGAAACCCTGGTGTTGGACGTGGAGATGGACGCCGATCACAACAGGTCGGTTGTGACCTTCATCGGGACTCCTCTGGCGGTCGAGGAAGCAGCTCTCAAGGCGGCGGGAAAAGCCGCCGAACTTATAGACTTGAGGCATCACAAGGGCGAGCATCCAAGAATGGGGGCCACCGATGTGGTGCCCTTTGTTCCGATTTCGGGCGTGACCATGGCGGAGTGCGTTGAGATAGCTCGCCGGGTGGGCGAGAAGATTGCAGAGAATTACGGGATACCCGTCTATCTTTACGAAGCCGCCGCCACACGCCCCGACAGGGAGGATCTTGCGCAGGTGAGGCGCGGGGAGTTCGAGGGCATAAGAGACGAGATCGGAACCAATCCCGATCGGCGTCCGGATTTCGGCCGGGCCGAGGTCCACCCGACGGCGGGGGCGACCGCGGTGGGCGCGAGGATGCCTCTTGTGGCCTTCAACGTCAACCTGGGCACCGACGACATCGTGGTGGCCAGGAAGATAGCCAAGGCGGTGCGGGGCCGGAGCGGAGGCTTGCGGTATGCCAAGGCCCTGGGGTTCGAGACAAAGGAGAGGGGCGCGGTGCAGGTCTCGATGAACCTGGTGAACTACGAAAAGACTCCGATCCACCGTGCCTTCGAACTGGTGAGACTGGAGGCCGCCCGCTACGGCGTCCCGGTTGTGGGAAGCGAGATAGTGGGGCTGGTGCCCACCCAGGCTCTGGTGGACGCGGTGGACTACTTCCTGAGACTGGAGAAGTTCTCGTCGGCTCAGATCCTGGAAACCCGGCTTCAGGAGCGGATGTCCCAGGCGGAGTCCGGCACCACCGGCGGATGGGCGTCATTCGTGGATTCGGTCTACGAGAGCACACCCACGCCGGGCGGTGGAAGCGTCGCAGCCCTGGCCGGCAGCCTGGCCGCGGCTCTGGCCGGAATGGTGTCGCAGCTGACGCTGGCCAGCAAGAAGTACCGTGACGTGGCTCCGGAGATGGAGAAGATCCGCGCCGAGGCCCGCTGCAGGATGGAGGTCCTCAAGGCCAAGGTCACCGAGGACTCCGAGGCCTTCGACAAGGTGATCAAGGCGATGAAGATGCCGCGTCTTGATGATGCTCAGAAGGCCGCAAGGCGCCAGGCCATGCAGCAGGCCTTCAAGCAGGCCTCGGAGGTGCCGGCCAGCGTGGTGCGGGAGTGCCGCGAGGTGGTGCCTCTGATCGAGGCGGTGACCAAGCGGGGCAACCAGGCTTCGCTCTCCGACGCCGGTGTGGCGTCGCTGATGTGCGCGGCGTGCGCGGAAGGCGCGGCGCTCAATGTGCTCATAAACCTGGCGGCGATTGAGGACCAGGCCTTTCGTGATGCCGCCAAGAAGAAGGTGCTCGCCGATCTCGAGGGCCTGAGGTCGGGCCTGTCGACGATTCTGGCCGGCGTGAGGTCGACCCTGGAGAGCGGCGCGGCGTAAGGGGGATCAGTGTCCGAGGTACTGGAGATAAGGAAGCGCGCGCACGAGTTCATGCAGCGCGGCGACCTGGAGAGCGCCCTGGAGGAGTATCGCAAGCTCCTCAGGGGCGACGCCATCGATCCCAACATCTACAATCTGATGGGAGACGTCCACTTCAAGAAGGGGGAGAAGGAGGAGGCCTTCCGCCAGTACAACCAGGCGGTGAGCGCCTACAGGAAGGACAACCTCTACAGCAACGCCATCGCTGTGTGCCGCAAGATGGCCAGGCTGGACCCGGACTACATAGAAGCGAGCCGCCTGATGGGCGAGCTCTACCTGGATCAAGGCCTGACCGGGGAGTCTGCAGGCTATCTCCTGGAGTATGCGGAGAAGTTGATTGCCAGGGCGGAATTGGCCCCGGCGGCTGAGACCCTGAGAAAGGTGATCGAATCCACTCCCGGCGCGGTCAAGGTCAGGGAGCAGCTGGCCGAGGTCTACGCCAATCTCGGGCTCCGGGACGAGGCCGGCAGCGAGCTTGCCGCCGCGGGCGACATATACGAACAGAAGGGTGACGGGGAGAAGGCCGAGGCGCTCAGGGCCAAGGCCGAAGCCATGAGGGGCGGCAGCGCCGGAGCGGTGGACGATGCCAGTGTGGAAGGCGAGGGCACCGACAGGGTGGAGATAGTGCACAAGAGAATAGGCCTGGCCCACCATGTGCCCCTGAAGATAGACGAAGTGCTGCGGAGCTTCCGGGAAGAGGTCCAGAGGGCAATCGGTGAGGAGGACTACCGGAGCCGCTACGACCTGGGTATGGCC
>JBAQHK010000272.1:0-14978 GCA_049288275.1 bacterium
CGGTCCAGATCTATGGCCTCAAGCACCTTCCGCCTGAAGCACTTGAAGCCCGCAGTCGCGTCGTGGACGGGCATGCCCGTGATTATCATGGTATACAGGTTGGCGAAGTAACTGAGCATCAGGCGCCCCATCGGCCAGTTGACCACGTTCACGCCCTTGACGTATCTCGAGCCGATCACCAGGTCATGATCGGCGATCGCTGCGAAGAGGGCGGGAACGTATTGCGGATCGTGAGACAGATCGGCGTCCATCTGAACCACCAGATCGGCCCCGCGGGCCAGCACAGTCTTGAAACCCGTGATGTAGGCCGAACCCAGCCCCATCTTGCTCGGCCTCTTGAGCAGCTGGACTCGGGGATTGCCCCTGCCTATCCTCTCCACTTCCTCCGCAGTGCCGTCGGGGGAATTGTCGTCGACCACCAGGATCTCCACCTCAGGGCCTATGTCCAGCAGCCGCGAGACCAGCCGGTCTATGTTCTGCCGCTCGTTGTAAGTGGGGATCACTATGCTGGTCTTATGCACGCTTGCCTCTCGGAAGCCCCTTGCGAAACCAGACGGCCACGCTCGCCGCGACCGCCACGCAGGAGGCCACGAATATCCACAGGCCGATCACGTACCACCTGGATGTGTACTTCATCTCCACCACGTGATCCCCCGGCTCCAGGTACACCGCCCGCATGGCCACGTCGGCCCGCACAAGCGGAGCGGGGCGCCCGTCGACGCGGGCCTTCCAGTAGGGCAGGTAGTTCTCGCTGAAGAAGAGATAGCCCGGGCTGCGGCTGACAGTCCGCACCACAACCCGGCCGGGGGTGTAGGTTTCGATGGTGGCGGACTCCCCGCCGGGCGCTCCCCCGGACAGGGGCTCGCCCTCCGCAAGCACCACGGTGCTTGCCGGATCGAAGCCCTGCCCCATTATGATCTCCAGCGCGGCCGAGTCGCTCTCGGCCACGACCGCGTTGTGAACCATGAAGGCCCTCGGAAGGTAGCCCCTGTTGCGGTAGACCATCACCTGCCCGAAGCTGCGGTCCAGACTCAGCGCGGGGTGATCCACCCGGCTGTTGGTGACCACGTACTTCACGTTGGTAAGCCGCAAGATGTTGGGGTTCACCAGGTTCTCCTGGCCGGCGCCGGTCAGGGTCTCGTAGAACCGCACGCGGTTGTCGTAGAAGCCGTTGGCTGTCTGAAGGCCGAAGATCGGGAGATAGTTTCGGTTGTAGAAGCTCGAGCCGGTGACCGGCAGCACCCTGAAGAGGTCCTTGTCCTCCATCAGGTACCTGATGGCCTGATCGGGCTTGAGCCAATTCCTCAGGGCCGACTGGTTGTCCACGTAGGTTATGAAGCGCGCCGAATGGATCAGGCTGGTCACCAGGACACCCGCAAGACAGAGCCCCAGCAGCAGATTCCCCTTCTGCCGCGCTCGGTAACGGCTTGCAGCCACTCCCAGCACGACCCCACCGGTCAGGGCCACGAGCAGGGCGTCGCGGACCAGGGCCCCGCCCGATCTCTCGGCGGCCGCCAGGTTCTCTGCCGCAAGCTTGCCGAAGATCCCCTGCCAGGCCCCCAAGAAAGCGCCGCGCCCCACGGTGAAGACCAGCGCGACCACAACCAGGAAGATCCCGAGGCCGGCGATGATCTTCTTCAGGCCGGGGGTCAACTGCCTGGCCAGCAGGCAGTCCACAAGCATGGCCGCCAGGACGCTCGAGGAGCACGAGAACATGAACATGATGATGCTGGGAGCTCTCAGGAACTTGGCCCCCGGGATCGCGTGGAAGGCGATCTTCAAGAGCGGCGTGTGAGCCCCAAGCGCGTAGAGCGGGCAGAAGACAAACAGGAAGATCCAGGGCCAGGCTTCCCTTCGCCTCCAGACCAGCGCGATGGCGCCCAGGGCCAGGAGCAGCACCAGCGGGCCGGGCGATTCGGTGTTCAGCTTGAAGGGATTCCTGCCCCAGTAGGAACCCGCCTGCCCGACGTCGTAGCCGACGAAGGCGGGCAAGAGCAGCGAGACTATCTCCTCAGGGTGCAGCGACCAGCTTGAGGCGAACTCGAAGGTCACACCCCCGGTCCTCGGCGAAAAGTTGGTGGTGTAGTAGTAGGTCGGCAGAAACTGGACGCAGCCCAGGCCCACCCCGAGCACCAGGGCCACCGCCACAAGCAGCAGGCTCCTCCTCAGCTGCTTGGCCGAGATCAGCCGGGGAACCTTGAACAGGAAGTAGATGGTCAGTCCCCAGATCGCGAAGTAGGTCATCTGCGGATGGGTCGTGAGGAAGAGCAACCCAAGCAGCACCCCGAAGATCACTCCCCAGATGTACCTCAGCCGCTGCAACAGCATCTCCAGCCCCGCGACGCACAGGGGAAACAGGGCGGTGACGAACATCTTGCCGTCGTGGCCGGCGTAGACGAGCGAAAGGAAGTAGGGCGCGACCATGTAGGCGATCCCGCCGACCAGCGCCGCCCGGCGGGTCA
This sequence comes from bacterium, assembly GCA_049288275.1. Taxonomy (GTDB): domain Bacteria; phylum Arandabacterota; class Arandabacteria; order Arandabacterales; family Arandabacteraceae; genus JBAQHK01. The sequence goes on from JBAQHK010000272.1 coordinate 2,463, forward strand.
GTCTCAGCACTCGCAGCAGCACGTACATGGCAAGGCCGGCCAGCCAGACGTGGAGCACGATCTTGTAACCGAGGGCCTTGGCCAGCGGCATCACCAGATACAGCAGCGAGGCCGGGTAGAAGAGGTCGCCGTGCATGGCATCCACGACCGGCAGGCCGCAGAGGATGTAAGGGTTCCAGGCCGGCAGATGGTGGTCGGCCCTCCAGCCATCGGCCACCACCTGACGCATCATGTATCCCATGGGGACCATGTCGGTGCCGAAGATCATGGCATCGGAGAAGATGAAGGTGTGGAAGATCACGACCACCAGCACCGCCATGGCGCCGGCGGCGCACCAATCCCATCTGCTTACGTGCTTCCCGGTGAGCTTCATCTCCGTTTGCCGCCTCTCACGGCCACGGCCAGCCCGATGGCCCCGACCTCCGCGATCGTGACCCACACCCTTGCCGCCAGCGGGACCAGGGTAGGATAAGGCTTATCCAGGAATTTTGAAAGCAGAGAAAACGCCACGCCCTCGCGGACGCCGAGACCCGCGGGCGTGAGCAGGCTGAGGAACCCCACGGTCCAGGAGAGCGCGTTCACCGCGATCATCTCCGGCAGTAGCCCGAGCCCCAGCGCGGGCTGCGGAGGAGCCCCCGGTCCTGAGAGCCTGACGGCGGTTGCGACCAGATGGAAACCGAGGCCGTACAGGCACCAGCAGCCCACGTAGACCGCCAGCATGGCCAGCACGTCCGCGTATTTCATCTTGAGCTCGCCCGAGCCTTTGCGCAGTTTGCGGAGCGCCGCCCCCACTATCTTGGGATGCACGCCGACCGCGATCACCGGAATCAGGATCACGCTCCAGGCGTAAGGGTTCTCCCCGAGGGAACCCCGGGCCGCCGAGGCCAGGGCGAACGCCACCAGCGAGCTTCCCAGGACAAGCACCAGCTCCAGTCCCGTCGCCACGGTGGTGACCGCCTTGGGCACGCCTTCCCGTTCCAAAAGATAGATTCGGCCCAGGGCGAACCACACCTTGCCCGGCACGTACCGGCCGGCCTGGGACAGCAGCCAGATCCTCAGGCTCTTGCGATAGGATATCCGGTAACCGAACTTGGCGACGATAGCCTGCCAGATCGCGCCGTAGACCGGAAAGAGCACGGCGAAGACCCCGAAGGCCGCGGCTATCCGCCAGCCGGAGATCGTGAATTGGTATGTGCCGAGGCCGGCGAGCTCGGACCTCAGGGCTCGGATCATGAAGAAGAGGATCAGGCAAGCGACCGCCAGCCCGACCACCCTCTGCCAGGTGATCTTCACGCGCTACCCTCTCGGCCCTTGGTACCGCTCGCTTATGATCCTCACGATTCGCTGCGCCGCCTTGCCGTCACCGTAGGGATTGCGGGCAATGATCATGCGCCTGTATGCGCCGGGGCTCGCGAGCAGCAACGAGGCCGCCTTGACTATGCGGTCGAAGTCGGTGCCGACCACTTTGACCGCTCCTGCCCGCACGGCCTCGGGCCGTTCGGTGACCTCCCTCATCAGGAGGACCGGCTTCTTGAGCGAGGGCGCCTCCTCCTGTATTCCGCCCGAATCGGTTATGACGAACTCGCAGGCCTTGAGCAGTTTGACGAAGTCCCTGTAATCAAGCGGCTCTGTGAGCATCACCCTGGCCGCGCCCTCGAGGATGCGGCCGACCGGCCCTCTGACGTTGGGATTGGGATGCACGGGGAAGACAACAAGCACGTCGCGGTGATCCGCAGCGATGCGCTTGAGGGCCCGCATCATGCCTTCGAATGGCCTGCCCCAGCTCTCGCGCCTGTGCGCGGTGACCGCGATCACCCGCTTGCCCCTCAAGTCCGCCTTCTTGAGCACCGCGTCCCTGAAGCCGTAGCGTTTGGAGGCCACGTGTAGCAGAGCGTCAATCACCGGATTGCCCACCACAAACACGTCGCGGCGAGGGACCCCCTCCTTGGCCAGGGCGGCGGCCGCGGTGGCCGTGGGCGCGAAGTGAAGATCCGAGACCGCGGTGGTGATCTTCCTGTTGATCTCCTCCGGAAACGGGCTGTACTTCCTGTAGGTCCTCAAGCCGGCCTCCACGTGTCCGACCGGTATCCGCAGATAGTAGGCGCACAGGCTGCCGACGAAGGTGCTGGTGGTGTCGCCCTGGACCAGCACCAGGCCGGGCCTCTCCCTGGCAAAGACCCCCTCCAGTCCCTTGACCAGGCGTGAGGTCACCTGGAACAGGGACTGATTGGGGCGCATGATGTTGAGGTCGTAGTCCGGCGTGAGCGAGAACACCTCCAGCACGTCGTCGCACATCTCGCGATGCTGCGCCGTCAGGACCAGCAGCGGCTTCACGCGCCGGCGGCGCTTCAGTTCAAGCAGGATCGGGGCCATCTTGATGGCCTCGGGTCTGGTGCCCACTATCACTGCTACCTTAAGCATGATGAGCCCTCTCGATGGTCTCGCGGTATACCCGCTCGTGGACGTCGGCCATGCTGGCTATGCTCCAGCTGTCGCGGACCCGACGTCTGGCCTCCTTGCCCAGGCCGTCGCGGTCGGATCGGGCGGCCATTGCGACCACCGCCGCGGCTATTGCCTCGGGCGAGCCTGATTCAAACAGGGCGCCGACTCGATCGTCTATTATCTCGGGCAGCCCGCCTACCCTGGATGCGGCCACAGGTCTCTCGCAGGCCATGGCCTCCAGCGCGGCAATCGAAGTGGCCTCGATCAGCGAGGGCACGACCACCAGGTCCGCCGAGGAGAGGACCGCGGGCATCTCCCGGTTGGGTACCGATCCCATGAAGACCAGGCGGCCGGCCACGCCCAGCCTGCCTGCAAGATCCTGCATGTGGCCCCGCAGCGGGCCGTCCCCGGCCACGTAGACCTTGACCCTGACCTTCCCTTCCAGCAGCGGCAGCGCCCGGACAAGGTACTCCACGCCGTTCTTCTCAACCAGCCTCCTGGGACACACGATCACGAACTCGCCTTCGGCCCTGGGCAGGCTGGGCGTGACCGGCCGGAAGACCTCGGTGTCCACGCCGTTCACGATGGGCAGGGTGCGGGCGCCCGGCAGGAGCTCGCGGGTCACCGCATCTATCTCCTTGCTGGTGGACAGCAGCACCGAGGCCCTGACCAGCGGCGCCCTCAGGAACGGCCTCATGGCCGCCCGCTTGGCGAACCTCAGGAAATGGGACTCGTGAACCGTGACCACCAGCGGCGTGCGCCTCAGCAGGTTGGCCGCGCTCCCGCTCAGGGCGAATGCAAACGTGTGGCAGTGCAGCACGTCGCATGCGCGCGCAGCGGCCACCACCGTGGGGACCGCCAGCAGGCTGCTCAAGACCCATCCCACCGGGTGCTTGCCGAAGGAGAAGAGCCTGGTCACTTCCACCCCGTCCATCACTTCAGATCGGGGTGAGGTCTTCTCGGTCCTGGTGGTGACCACGCCGACGGCGTGCCCCCGGCGCACCAGCTCGCGCGCCAGATAGTAGACGTGATTCTCGATGCCGCCGACCCGCGGCGGGAAGTAGATCGAGGGCATCAGAATCCGCAAGGCGTCCTTCACTTGACCTCTCCTTCGTCCGGAGGCGAGAACTTGAGAACCACGGTCGGGGGCTCCCGAGTCTCGTAGACCTGCTCGAGCGCGTCCTGCATGGTCAGAAGCACCGGCACCAGATATTGCTGGGTCTGGGGAAACCCCAGCTCGTTGTCGACAACTATGTAGTCGGGACGGCTCTCGGCCAGGTAGTCCCGCATGGCCTGCTGATCCCGGGTGAAGGGATACTGTATGGTCCTGCGGCCGCTGAAGATGTAGAAGAGATAGGTGCTTCTGCACAGGAACACCGCGTCCCGGTCGGTGTTCTTGCCGGCCCACGACGCCACCGTGAAGTAGTTGGCCCATCCCGGCGAATAGCCCCGCGGCCGTGACGCATACTGGGAAAGTGGGTAGAGGTTGGTGGCCGCGATCACCCCCGCGACCGCCACGGTCCCGAACTCGCCAAGTCTGAAGCGCCCGGTGATGCGGCGCAGGCCGGCCAGGAAATAGACCGCGGCGATCGGGGCGACGGGCACCATGAAGCGCCCGCTGCGCCACACCTCCGGCCAGGCCAGGTAGACGGCCCCGTAGAAGGCCAGGTAGATGTTGATCAGGCCGGCCTTCTTGCGAAGCCCGTAACCTCCCAGGCCCATCACCGCCATCACCGCGATCGAGACCGCTGCCCGGAGGGCCCGGGGGCCGGCGTGGCCCGCAAGCAAGGGCAGGATGTTCTCGGGCAGGTAACCCTCGATGTAGGCGTCCAGGTTGATCCAGGCTCTTCTCAGAAGGTCGATCGGGCCCACGGTCCCGAGATCGGGGTCGTAGGGATTCTTGGCCAGGAGCACCCCGATGTAGCGGCTGCCTTCGCCCGCCGCCGAGTGGTTGCGCAGGGCCCAGAGCGCCGTGAAGGCCGCAAAGGCTGTCAAGAGCATCGCCGCCTCCCGCTTCCTGGAATTGACAAGCAGGAACAGCGCCGCCGCCAGCACCAAACTGGCTCCCGCGCTTCTCACCAGATAGGCCCACATCACCACGGCCAGCCCGGCCAGGATGGTCCTGGTCCCGGCCCTGGCGTTCATCAGCAAGAGCAAGCCCACAAGGCCGAAGAGGGCGAACGGAACGTCGGAGAGCACCTCGTGGGAGTAGGGCAGGATACCTATGGGGGCGAAGGTCACCGCGCCCGAGGTGGCGACCAGGAGCGAGGCAACCACGCTCAGGCCCGCGCCCAGGAACCTGCGCGCAAGCAGGTAGGTGGCGGGCACCAGCGCGACGTAGCAAACAAACACCACCACCTTCATCACCAGCATCGAGCCGCCGAAAAGGGGAATCCACATCGCGAGCATCAGCGGGAACCCTGGCGGGTACTTGGTGGCTGCAAGCAGATCGGGATGATTCACGTAGCGCAGCCCGTGGCCGGAGGCCACCGCCCTGGCCAGGACCGCGAACTCCGCGTTGTCACCAATGGGCGAAGGAAGCTTGTCGAAGCAGGCCGCGCCAACGGCGGTCGCGACCGCGCCGAGGCAGACTACAATCACCCAGGGTCGCGGTCCCCGTCGCCGCTTCTTTGCGGGCCCGTCAGGTGGCCTGAGGGTGTCTCGCTTCCTGTGTTTCGCCATGGGAGAATCTTGCCTTGAAGCTGTACTCCTTCGAGCCCTTGTGGCCGGCTCTGGTTATCAGTTCGGCCAGGAGGCCCGTCGATATCAGCTGGAAGCCCAAGATCATCAAGAGCACCCCAAGCATCAGAAGCGGCGTCCTGCCCTGTATGTTGTGATAGACCGCCTTGAGATATATCAGGAAGATGTTTATCCCCAGCCCCACCAGCGACAGCACGACGCCTGCGGTGCCGAAGAAGTGAAGCGGGCTCTTGGTGTAGCCGGTGACCATGATCACGGTCAGTAGGTCCAGGAAACCGTGAAGGAACCGGCGAGCCCCGTACTTCGTCTTGCCGAACTCCCGCGGGTGGTGAGTGACCTGCACCTCCCCCACCCTGAAGCTCTCCTTGTGAGCGAAGACCGGCAGGAACCTGTGAAGCTGCCCGTAGAGCTTGATCTCATCGGTGACCTCACGGCGATAGGCCTTGAGCCCGCAGTTCATGTCGTGGAGCTTGAGGCCGGTCACCCAGGCGGTTACGGTGTTGAAGATCTTCGAAGGCACGGTCTTGGAAAGCGGATCCTTGCGGTTCCTCTTCCAGCCGCTCACCAGATCGTAGCCCTGGTCCAGCTTGGCCACCAGCGCCGGGATCTCGCCGGGGTCGTCCTGGAGGTCGGCGTCGATGGTCACTATGATCCGGCCGCGGGCTTCCTCGAAGCCCATGGCCAGGGCGGCGCTCTTCCCGTAACGGCGCCTGAAGCTCAGCACCGTGGCCGCGGGATCGCTGTCGTACAGATCCTTGAGTATGGCCCACGACCGGTCACGGCTGCCGTCGTCGACGTAGATGATCTCGTAGGAGCGCCCCAGGCGCCTCATCACCTCGGTCAGCCGGCGGTGGAGCTCCACCAGGGAGCCCTCCTCATCGAAGACCGGCACCACCACGGAAACGTCAGTCAACGGTCAGTCCTCTCGCCGTCGCCAGCTTGCGCGCCAGCCGCTTGCTGTTGGGGCTTATGTTCAGAGCCTTCCTGTAGTATCCGACCGCCCTGGTCCGCTCCCCGAGCGTGTCCAGTATGTCGGCGTAGGCTTCGAAGCATAAGGCATCCCGGTCGGTAAGTTCAAGAGCTCTTTCTATCAAGGCTTTGGCGTCCTGTTCCCGACCGTCTCGGAACGCGCACAGCGTAAGCCCCCACAGGGCCTCGTAGGAGTCAGGGTGCCTGCTCAAGAACGCCTGGAAAAGCTCGGCCGCCGTGGCGACGTCGTCCGCATGCAACCTGCTCACCGCCAGTTCGTAGCCGCTGGGCTTGTAGGACGACCGCAAGTAGCCGGGCCAGCGGTCGTAGCTCACGACGGTGGCCTCACGTCCGCACAGCCCGAAGATCCGAAGCGGCTCCGCCGCATCCTCGAAATCCGGATAGTTTTCCGACAGATACTCGAACAGAGTCGGAAACCGCAATATGAAGTGCGTGACCGGGTATTGCTCCATCAGGTCCTTCTCTTTGTACCTTATCAGATCGCCGTACGATGGAAGGGTCTTGAAGTCGGTTTCCAGGGATATCACCGCCGAGCAGTCCCCCGCCAGGAAGACCCCCCCCGAGAAGACGCGGCTCAAACTCCTGGCGGATTCCACTATGCTGTACTTCCTGTCGGCGGCGTAGAGGGCGAACCTCAGGGTCCCCACCGCCACCACCGCGACCAGGGCCGCGGCGAAGATCCGCCCGGCGGCGCGCGGCGACAGCTGGAGGCGTGCCCCGGCCAATCTCCGGTGAAAGAACAGAGTCAGCGCCAGGCACAGCCCCCCGAACACCACCAGCTGCGGGAACACCATGAACTGGTACTTGTACAGTGACTTCTGAAAGGCATTCATCTCGTTGACCAGCACGACCCTCCCGCCGGTCATTATCTGGAACACTATCTCCTGCTGTAAGTGGAGCACCACCCATGCCAGCCAGACGCCGAAGACCGGGATGAACCACCGCGGTCGGTCGGAGGCGAAGACCGGCTCACCCCTGGCAAGCCTGAGGAGCAGCGAGGTCGCGAGCAGGATCACGCTCGGCGTCATCAGAGCGAGATACCTCAGGGGTCTGTAGCTCAACACGCTGAAGGCTCCCAGGAGACACAGGAACCAGATCGCCGCGAAGAGCTCCCAGGACTTGATCGACGGCCTCCGCGGCCTGTAGCGCGACAGGATGCCCAGCAGGCTGACCAGGGCCAGAATGGAGACATCGGGAGTCTTGGCGAAGAAACCGTCGCGGCCCGCTCCCCCGTGCATCACCCCGGCCAGGCGCCGCTCGATCATCCTGACCACGGTCAGATCCTGGTAATCCTCCTTCTGCGCCAGCAGCACGTTGGAGGTGAAGTACTTGTCCAGAATCGCGGCGTTCTGGGCGTAGATCGCGACCGCCCACACCGCCCCGGCAACCGCCAGGCCGGCGACGAAGCTGGCCGCCAGGTGCCACCTGCGGCGACCGCCCAGGTCCTCCGAGGGAACCAGCACCAGATACAGCAGCACCACCGGCACGAAGTGAACCGCGTGCAGCTTGACCATCAGCGAGGCGACGCCTATGAGCAGCCCCGCCACAAACAGGTGGCGCTTGCAGCCCATCGCAAGCCAGAAGGCGGCCAGGACCGCCAGCACCAGCATGGCTTCCACCATCGGCACCCTGCTGTAGGTCACGTGCAGGTAAGAGAAGCCGAGCATGAGGAGCATCAGCAGGCCGCCGGTTCTGCCCTCGAGCTTCTTGCCCAGGAAAAATGCCACCACCAGCGCGCCCAGGCCCGGCAGCGCGCCGGTCAGGTTGGCCTGGGCCAGCCCCACGCCCAACGCCTTGAAGACCGCCCAGGCGATCAGCGTGGGCACCGGATAGAAGATCGCGCCCGGCGACCTGGGATCGGTGATCCAGCTGCCGAAGAGGATCTTGTTGCGCGCGCCGTCCACAACTCGCGCGCCGTCGGTGAAGAGGTCCTGGCTCCAGGTGAACTGCCAGGGCGGGTCGGCGCCCAGAAAAGCCAATCGGAAGAAGGCAGCCGCGGCGAATACTCCCAGGACCACCCACCAATAGGTAGGGTAGGCCTCGAGGGCGCCGCAGAGGCGGGAACCGCCGGCGTCTCCTGCCTGACCCCGCTCGGTCGCCGCCCCCGCACGCTCTCCCCGGGAATCCACGGGGACCCGCTCTCCCGGATTGCCCGGCCCGCGGGCCTCGCCAGCAGACCTGGTCCTTCTGGGCTTGCTTGGTTTCAACGCTTCGGCCGCTCCTCCGACAGCAGGGTCACCTTCTGCGCCAAGTCCTTGACCTGCTCACTCAGCTCGGACACGCGCGTGGTCATCCACAAAGATACGAAGACCAGGAACACTATGCCGGTGAAAAAGAGCGTGGACACAACCAGTCGCGCTCCTATCAGCCGGGTCAGCAGATCCAGAGGCTTCATCCAGATCGAAAGCACGAAGATCGAGAGCCCGGCAAGAATCCAGACTATGGAGTCGGTCTCGCGAAGCTTCCGGCTGCGCACCAGCCACAGCACGTATGCCACAAAGAGCAGACTGACCACAAGCGATATCACCCTGACTTGGAGATTCACTTGGCACTCTCCCCCTTTTGCGCGACGGGAATCCTCAGAAGCGTCACCAGGATCGCCAGCGGCATCTTGAGAGCGTACTTCACCGAGGAGGTCACGCCCGAGATCATTGACTTGCCGGCAACTCGCTGGTGCATCACCACCGGAACCTCGCCTATGCTGAAACCGTGGCGCGCGACCCAGATCAGGGTATCGGCGTCGGGAAAGTCCACCGGATAGGACCCAAGAGCAAACAGCGTGAAGACCTTCCTTCCGATCGCCTGAAACCCCGAGCTGGTGTCGGTAAGCCTGCACCCGGTGATCGCGGATGCGATCGCGCTGAAGGCCTTCATCCCCGCCAGCCGCACCCGCGGAATCCTGTAGGAAGCCTTGCCCGCGAACCGCGAGCCCACGACCAGGTCGTAGCGCCGGGAGGCCTCAAGCAGGTCGGCCACACAGGCGGGGTCGTGCTGGCCGTCGGCGTCCATCAGGACAACCAGATCGTACCCCCCGGCGTGGGCGAACTTGAAGCCGGTCTGAACCGCGCCCCCGTACCCCAGCCTGATGGGGGCCCTGAGCACTCTGGCCCCGGCGGCTCTGGCCAGGGCCGCGGTCTCGTCCTCAGAGGCATCGTCCACGACCACCACGTCGAAATCCGGGTGCAGAGCCAGAACCCGCTCCACCACGGACGCCACCGAGGCCGATTCGTTGCGCGCGGGTATCACCGCCGCCACCCTGCGGCCCCGGGCTTCACTCCGTTCCGGATTGTTGTCCACGATCCCGCTGAGTCCTTTCCCCAGACCCTCTCTTGTGAAGAGCCTTCGCCACGGCAGCCAGCACCAGCACCGAGATCAGCACCGAGATTCTCTGCGTCACCAGATAGGGCACACCGTCGCTCCTCGGAACGCCGATCTTGAGGAGCAGGCCCAGCCAAGACCAATCTACAACACCCAGCCCGCCCGGTGTAACCGAAAACACCAACGCAAACTGGGCGCCCGGGGCGAACAACACCATGTCGGCGACGCCGGCTCCCAGGTCCATGGCCAGCGCCACCGCGCCGAAACGCAAGGCCGTGAACAGGAACTTCAGGCCGCTCAAGAGATACAGTTTGACCGCGACCGACCGATGGCGCGCGCATTCCAGGGCCTCGATCTCAGCCCTGGCATTCACCCGGGTTCTGATGCCCGGCACCTTGCAGATCGCCCCCAGCAGCAGACGGAACAGGGCCACCACCAGCTCCATGGTCTGCCTGCCCAGGAGCGCGAAGCACGCCAGGCCGGCGGCGAAGGCGCCGGCGCCGATCGCGAGCCCCGCGTCGCGCCCGACCACCCCCAGGATGAACAGAGCCGAGGGGACCAGCAGTATCGCGGAGACCACCACGTCGAAAGTCCGGTCAAGATAGACCGAGTAGGAGGCCCGCCCTATGGGCACCGAGTGACCCGCCTTGAGCGACAGCGTTCGGGCTCCGAAGTCGCCGATCTCCATCGGCACCACCAGCCCCAGGACTCGTCCGAGCATGAAGTAGTAGAAGAGCGACCTGATGCCGATGGTGCCGGACTCCCCCACCGACTTGAGGCAGATCCTCCACCTGGCGACCCCGGTCATGGCGATGCCCGCTGTGAAGGCGAAGCACGCGACCAGCGGCAGCGGACGAGCGGTGAGGACCTTGCTCAGATCGGCGCGTCCCCACCAGAGAAGACCGGCCATCAGGGCAAGAGCGACAGCCCACAGCAGCCGATTCCAACGCGGGCCTTTCATCAGGATATGTAACCCAGTCCCTTGAGCCGTTGCTTCACGCTCTCGTCGTCGGTCGCACGGCGCCGTTCGTCCCCGGTCCCCCCGGCCCCCGGCTTGAAGTAGGCCGGCGGTCGCCGCGAGATCTCCGCGGCCTCGAAGACATCGGTCTTGACCTTGCCGTCGAGCCCTTCCGGTACGGGCAGGTCCATCATGTAGAGCGCCAGTGGGGTTATGTCGGCGACGGTCAGCCCGTCGACTTCGATGCCGCGTCTGATGCCGGGGCCCGCAGCGACGAAGACCCCGTCCATTCTGTGCTGGGCCGATATCGCCGCCGAGGCAGGCTCCACCACCTTGTTTGAGGAGAACTCGAAGTCGCCGAAGACCGCCTGCGTGGGATCGCTGGGAAGGAAGTAGAGATCGGGCAGCTCGCCCAGGAACCTGCCGCCGTAGATCTCCTCCCTCATCACCACTTCCCGAACCAGGGGCTCGCCGGTCGCGGGATGGCGAGCGCCCAGCAGCATCTGCTTGATCTCGGCTCTCACGCTCTCGTACCGCTCCTCGGGGACAACACCGGCCGGCTCCCTGCCCTTGAGATTGACGAACACGCCGCCGTAGACGCCGCCGCTTATCGCGTAGGCGACCGACCTCGGCCAGTCGATGTCGGAGAAGGAGAAGAAGAAGCTCCGCAGCAGGCAGTAGCCCCTGGCGGTCCACCTCAGGCCCATACGAGCCTTGCCCAGATTCAAGACCGAGGCCAGCCTGTATGCGTTGAGCGGCGTGAGGCCGGCCCTGAAGAGCAGGTGCTTGAGTCGCGAGCGGAGCCCGCGCTTGACCTTGAGCATGCCGTGGGCCACCAGCAGATTGTTGGCGTGGATGAACTCGTGAAGCGGACCCGCGCCGTGGTCGGACAGAATCATCACCGAGGCCTGGTCGCCGGCAGCCCGGGTCGCCTCTCCGATCACCTGGTCGATCCTTCGGTAGACGTCCACGATCGGGCCCCGGTAACGCTCTTCGTCCGCGGCCCGATGGCGCGGATGCGAAGGGTCAAGCACGTGCCACATCGCGTGCTGAATGAAATCGGTCTCGCTGAAGACCTGCATGATGAAGTCCCAATCAGAACCCTTGGCGATCTCTCCCAAGAGACGGGCCTTGGCTCGGACCAGCTCCGCGATCTCCCCCAGGAAGACCGCCTCCCGTCCCGGGACATACGAGGCAGTCGGCACGATGCGGTACGAGGGTTCGATCCGGCTGATGCTGTCGGCCAGCTCCCGCGGGTAGGTGTAGTCCCGGCTGCCGGTCGGCGTCAGCAGCCCGGTCACCATGAAACCGTTGACCTGCTTGGCCGGATAGGTCATCGGAACATTGAGCACCAGCACCTTGCCGCCGCGGTCTCCCACCCAGTCCCAGACCGCCGGCGCCCGCAGGGACGCGCCGTTCAAGAAGGCAAGATCGTAGGAGCTGTCGGCCCGGACGATGAGGTCGGCTATCCCGTGATTGCTGGGGTCAAGGCCGGTTATGATGGTGGACCAAGCGGGGCCCGTCCCCGGCGGGATCACGGTGCGAAGCCGGCCGCGCACGCCTCCGGCCACCAGCCGCTTGAGGCAAGGCATGTGGCCTTGCTCCATCAGGGGCTCGAGAAGATCGAAGGTGGCCCCGTCGAGCCCTATCAGGATCGCTTTACGCATATGGTAAGCGGGCTACTCCAGCCTTGCCTTCCTCTCCAGGGTGTCCAGCATCCTCATCGCGGACCGATCGTTGGGATGGCGCTTGAGCCACTGCCGTATCACGTCCGCCGTCTTGGCGTAGTTGCCCTGTTCCTCGAAGAAAGAGGCCAGCATCGAATAGCCTTCCGCCTCGTCAGGATTGGCGTTAATCAGGCGCGTCAGGACAGCCTCGGCCTCGGGCAGCATGTTCGCGCGTTTGTAGACCCGGAACATCTGAAGGTAGAGGTTCACGTTCTTGGGTTCTTTGGCTATGAAGCTGTTGGCCAGGCTCTCGGCCTTGGCGACGTCTCCTCCGTACCCGAACGTGGCGACCGCTATTTCCTTGTAACCCTCAAAGCCGGGGGAGATCGCGGTCGCCCTGTCCAACTCGCGCTTGGCCTCATCGAACTGCCCGGTCTGGAG
>JBAQHK010000273.1:0-1610 GCA_049288275.1 bacterium
GTGTTGGTCCTGCCGAAGATGAAGGCCGCCGCTCCCGCAGCCGCCGAGTACTCCAGGGCGTCACCGGGAGCGCCTTGCGAGGTGTACGCCCCGATCGCGAGCCCGTACTCCATCATGTTGGCCTCGACAAGGCCCAGGACGACGAACATGCCTTCGGAGCCCGCCTTACAGGCGAACTCGAAGTCGGCGCAGTGAATATCGGGGGTGGCGCCTATGGCCTCGGCCACCACTGTGCCGCTGGGCTTCACCGCGTAAGGGTGGGACTCCGAGCCGATGTAGATGGCGCCTATCTTCTTGGGGTCGATTCGGGCCCGCTTGACTGCGTTTCGCGCGGCCTCGACCGACATCGAGATCACGTCCTGGTCAGGCGCGGGGACCGATTTCTCCTCGAGCTTCAAGCCACGTTTGTAGCTCGGAGCGTCGGCGCCCCAGACCTTGGCGATCTCCTCAACTTTGATCCTATAACGCGGGGCATACGCGCCGTAACCCACAATCCCTGCCATGCCTACCTCCCCTTTGTGAGAGCAGACCTGTAGCCCGAAACCTCAGTTTTGGTGGGTACTTCAACAAGAAATCCTAACAGGGCCGGGGCGGGGTGTCAACGCGAAACGGGCCGCCCAGCGGAGGCGCCTAGTTGGCCTCGCCGAAACTAGGGACATCATACTAGTTTCATGGAAATGAGTATGATGTCCCCAATTTCCGTCCCTGTATTCCCTTGACCGGCCGGGGAGCTTCCGCGACTATTGGGGCATGATCTGGGTCTTCTCGGCCTTTGTTGCGGTGTCCCTGGCCTGGCTCGCGCTCTTTCTGGCGGGAAGGCGGATTCCCAAGCCCTGGCTCGTGGCCCTGGGCGTCTCTCCGGTTGTCCTGATCTACCTCTTCAACCCCGAGTTCAGGGTCTATTCCTTCCACGGCTTCATGCACGCGGGGATCACCTACCAGATCCTGAACGGCATCATCCCGCCCGCCGATCCCCTGCTGGCCGGCCACACCGTGGTCTATCCCTGGGGATCGCACCTGGCGGCGGCACTGATCTGCCGGATCTTCAGCGTCACCCCCTTCATGGCGCTTGCCGCCTTGAACGTGATCTCGCTGGCTCTCGCGATCGTCCTCGTCTACAAGATCTCCAAGCTCATTGTCGATAACGAGCGGGCCAACATCCTCTCGGTCGTGGTGTCGCTCTATGCTATCACCTTCACCAACCCCGCCTTGATGAGGATCCTCCCCGAGACCGTGCCCAGCGAGTTCCGGGGCGTGCCGATCCTCCTCAAGTTCATAACCATCAACGTCTTGCCCGAAGGCTTGGTGCTCTTCCTGGTCTTCATCTATTCGGTGCTCCTGCTCGAGCGGACGGGCAAGATCATACCCGGCCTGCCACTCCTGGTGGGCTCGATCCTCGGAGTCGGCGTGGCCTACCCGGCCTTCCTGCTGGGGATCGCCGCGAGCCTGGTGCTCCTGTGGATCGCCAGCGTGGTGATGCTCAGGTACGATCGCCTGAGATGGCGCCTCAAGACCATCGCGCTCTCGGTGGCAAGCCTCGTGGCCGCGGTGCTCGTCGTCCGGCCGCTCCTGGCTGCCCTGGGGGCGGGAACCGCAAGCCAGATTCAGAT
>JBAQHK010000274.1:0-14427 GCA_049288275.1 bacterium
GATCAACTCCGAGCTCCAGACCATCCTGGACAAGCACACTGATCCCTGGGGGATCAAGGTGTCCAACGTGGAGGTCAAGCACGTCGATCTACCGGAAGAGATGAAGCGCGCCATGGCCAAGCAGGCCGAGGCCGAGCGCGAGAGGCGAGCCAAAGTGATCAATGCCCTGGGAGAGCTTCAGGCCTCCGAGAAGCTTTCTGAGGCCGCGAAGGTGATCGGGCCGTATCCGGTCGCGCTGCAGCTGAGGTACTTGCAGACCCTGACCGAGGTGGCCGCGGAGAACAACTCCACCACCCTGTTCCCGATCCCCATAGATTTCTTCAAGGCGTTCATGGAGGGCAGGAAGCCCCAGTCGTGACATCGAGGAGGGCGCTGTGATCAAGACCGACCGCGAGGCGCGGTCTGAGAGGATCAGGAAGCTGCCGGCCTATCTCTTTGAGGAGTTGGTTCGGACAAGGCTGGAGACCGAGAAGCGGGGCGTGGACGTCGTCGATCTTTCGCTGGGCGATCCCGACCTGGGAGCTCCGGACACTGTGGTCCGGACCCTGAGGGACGCGGCCGGCGACAAGCGGCTTCACTGCTACACCCCGCACTGGGTTGTGGAGAGGTTCTCCCAGGCGGTCGCTCGCTGGATGAAAGGCCGTTACGGCGTGGACCTGGATCCGGCGACCGAGATCCACCCGATCATAGGCACCAAGGAGGGGCTGGCCCATCTTCCGCCCGCGATGATGGATCCGGGCCAGGTGGCGCTGGTCACCGACCCCGGCTATCCGGTCTACTCGCGCAGCGTGTGGTTTGCGGGGGGCAGCGTGGAGTGGCTGCCGATTGTCGAGGAGAAGAGCTACCTGCCTGAGGTTGAGACCCTGGCCGGCAGGACCGCGAGGCTCCTTTTCGTCAACTATCCCAACAATCCGACCTCGGCGGTCGCCGATTCTGGCTTCTTCTCCGAGCTGGTACGATGGGCGCTCCAGTCGGGCGCCTACGTGGTGAACGACGCAGCGTACGCAGAGATCGCTTTCGACGGCGCCAGATCGCCCAGCATCCTCCAGGTTCCGGGCGCGAGGGAGGTGGCGGTGGAGTTCCATTCCTTCTCGAAGACCTTCAACATGGCGGGCTGGCGGGTGGGTTTCGTCGCAGGTAACGCCGGCGCGGTCTCGGCCCTCAAGACCTTCAAGTCCAACCTGGACTCGGGCGTCTTCGGTCCGATCCTGTTGGCATCGATAGCGGCGCTGGAGGGGGGCGAGCAGTCCTACAGGGCATCGCTCAGGGAGTACGCGACCAGGCGGCAGTTGATCCTCAGATGCTTGGATTCATGCCGGATTACCTACTTCCGCTCTCCGGCCACGCTCTACGTCTGGGCCAGGGTGCCCGGCGCGCCGGACGCGGGCGGGCCGCGTTGGTCGGGCTCCATGGACTTCGCCAGGTTGCTGCTTGAGAAGGCCGGTGTTCTGGTCGCTCCGGGCGCGGGCTTCGGCCGTATGGGCGAGGGATACTTCCGCGTTTCCGTGACGTGTCCGACGCCCCGGATCGAGGAGGCCGCGAGAAGGATGGAGGAGGCCAGTCGGCTCTGGGGGAGCTGACGCCGGGCCGGAAGAGGTGCGCCGCAAGTGGATGGAAGACACGGGCTGGACAAGATAACGGTCGAGGGCATAAACGTCCTGGGCCACCATGGCGTCGACGAGGCCGAGCGCGAGGTCGGCCAGAGGCTGGCCATAGACGTGGAGATGTGGCTGGACCTCGCGGAGGCGGTTGCCACGGACGACATCCGCAAGACCGTCAACTACGAGGCGGTGGCGGACTTGGTGGCCAAGGTCGCGGGTGAAGAGGGATTCCTGCTTCTGGAGAGCCTCGCCGACCAGATCGCTCGGCGGATTCTGGCCAAGTTCGCGCCGGCGACGGTTACGGTCAGGGTGAGGAAGGCCAACCTTCCCATAGCCACCCGGGTGGCGTCGGTTGAGGTTGAGGTCAAGAGACATCTTGCAGGGTAGGTCGCTTGGTTCTATGCTACCTCGGGTTGGGGAGCAACGTAGGTGACAGAGCGGGGATGATCGCTCGCGCCGCGGCCTGTCTGGTCTCGGAAGGCGCCGTGGTGCTGAGGAAGATGTCCGGGCTCTACGTCACCGCGCCGTGGGGACTGGCCGATCAGGCGGAGTTCCTCAACGCCGCAGTGGAGGCGGAGACCCACTTGAGCCCGGCGGAACTCCTGGCCGCGGCCAAGAGGATCGAGCGTTGCTTGGGGCGCGTGGAGCGGGCCCGATGGGGCCCCCGCGAGATAGACATTGACATTCTGTTTTACGGCGGCCAGGTTGTGAGACAAGAGGGTCTGACCATTCCGCATCCGTTGGTGCGCGAACGCGTGTTCGTCTTGGGGCCCCTGGCTGAGATCGCGCCGGGTCTCGTCGATCCCGAGACCGGGGTGGAAGTCGGAGCGTATCTTGAAGCAGCCTATCTTAGCGAATCCGAGAAAGGTGGACAGACACGGTGGACCAGCCCAACTACATAGCGATTGAGGGAGTGATCGGAGTAGGCAAGACCACGCTCGCCACCATACTCGCTGAGAAGATGGGCGCGCAGCTGCAGCTGGAGGAGGTCGAGGCCAATCCCTTCCTTGAGAACTTCTACGAGGACATGCGTGGCTACGCCTTTCAGACCCAGATATTCTTCCTGCTCTCGCGTTACCGGCAGCAAATGGAGCTGGCTCAGGCGAGCCTCTTCAAGCAGAGGGTGGTCAGCGACTATCTGTTCTCCAAGGACCGCATCTTCGCCTACATAAACCTGAACGACGACGAGCTGGCCCTCTACGAGCGGCTGGTCAAGATCCTGGAGAAGGACATCCTCAAGCCCGACATCGTGCTCTACCTTCAGGCCAGCCCACAGGTGCTGATGGGAAGGATAGAGCGGAGAGGCCGGCCCTTCGAGAAGAACATGCCCCAGGACTACATAGAGACCCTCAACAACGCTTACAACTACTTTTTCTTCCATTACACCGAGACGCCGCTGGTGATCGTCAACACCGACTCCCTCGACCTTGTGTCTTCGCAGGTCCACGTCGAGCGACTCCTGGAGGTCGCCGGCGCCCACAAGAAGGGGACCATCTATTACAGGGGGGGATCGCAATGACGCCCGAGGCCTCGAAGGTGACCGTCCCCGGGCTCCTCGCGATGAAGCGGCGGGGAGAGAAGATCGCCATGCTCTCCACCTACGACTACCCGTCGGCGAAGATAGCAGACCGCTCGGGGGTCGACGTGATCCTGGTGGGGGACACCCTGGGAATGGTGGTGCTGGGATACGAGACCACTCTCCCGGTTACCATGGACGAGATGCTGTGTCACGTGAAGGCGGTGGCCAGAGCCCGGCCTGCCTGCCTGGTGGTCGCGGACATGCCCTTCATGTCGTTTCAGGTCTCGCCGGTCGAGGCCGTCACGAACGCGGGGCGGATGATCAAGGAGGGCGGGGCAGAGGCCGTGAAGATCGAAGGCGGCAGGTGCATCGCCGCGACCGTCGAGGCGATGAGCGCAGCCAAGATACCGGTGATGGGGCACGTCGGGCTCACGCCCCAGGCGGTGTGCAAGTTTGGCGGGTACAAGGTGCAAGGCCGCAGCGACGCTGCCCGTGCCGCCATAATCGAGGACGCGGTGGCGCTGGAGCGGGCGGGATGCTTCTCGGTGGTGCTTGAGGGCATACCCTGGAGGCTGGCCGAGGAGATAACCACGCGGCTGGGGATTCCCACGATAGGAATCGGCGCCGGCCCTCACTGCGACGGACAGGTGCTGGTCGGCCACGACCTGCTGGGTCTCTACGAGGGCAACGTGCCCAAGTTCGTAAGGAAGTACGCCGACCTCGGCAGGACGATCGAAGGCGCCTTCACGTCTTACGTCAGAGACATCAAGGACGGCTCCTTCCCGTCCCTCGACGAAAGCTACGACAATGGTCAGGACCGTAAGAAGGATTAGCGACCTCAGGCGGGAAATCGCCGGGGCGAGGAAGAAGGGCCGGCGCGTTGGCCTGGTCCCCACGATGGGCGCTTTGCACCAGGGCCATCTGGAGCTGGTGCGGCGGGCGCGCGCCGACTGCGACCTGGTAGTGGCCAGCGTTTTCGTCAATCCCCGGCAGTTCGGACCGGGTGAGGACTTCGAGCGCTACCCCAGGGACCTCCGCCGGGACTCCAGGCTGCTGGCCGCCGCGGGCTGCGATTTGGTGTTCGCGCCGTCTGCCGAGGAGATGTACCCGCTTGGCGCAAGGACCAGAGTGGTCGTGGAGGGCCTGAGCGAGATCCTGTGTGGCCAGACCCGGCCGGGGCATTTCGCCGGGGTCGCCCTGGTGGTCCTGAAGCTCCTGAACGCGGCTACGCCCGACCGGGCCTACTTCGGCGAGAAGGACTTCCAGCAGCTGGCGGTCATCAGGCAAATGGTTCGGGATCTTGACTGCCCGGCGAGCGTCGTGGCGGTTCCCACGGTGAGGGAGAAGGACGGCCTGGCGATGAGCTCCCGCAACGCCTATCTCACCGCGAGCGAGCGGGCGGTTGCGACCGCCCTGTTCAGAGCCCTGGAGCTGGCACGGCTGGTGGCGGCGGGCGGGGAGCGCAGGGCCCAGGTCCTGAAGGCCCGCATGATGTCGCTCTTGCTGGATGCCGGTGTGACCAAAGTCGACTACGTGGCGGTGGTGGATCCCGAGACCCTGACGCCGGTCTCGTACCTTGACCGCGAGGCCAGGGTGCTGGTTGCGGCCTGGGTGGGCACCACAAGGCTGATAGACAACGCCGCCCTGGCCCCGGCCCCGGCCGCCCGCAGGCCGGGCAAGGCCTTAAGGCAGGACACGGTGTGCGTGGTGCTCGCTGCGGGCGAGGGCAAGCGGATGAAGTCCCGCGTGCCCAAGGTGCTCCACAAGGTGGGGGGCAGGCCGATCGTCGCCCACGTCGTCGGGGCGGCGAAGGCGGCCGGGGCCGGGGCGGTGATCGTGATCGTGGGCCACGGGGCCGCGCGGGTCGCCCGGACGGTGCGTAGGCTTGGCGCAGTAACCGTAACCCAGGATGTGCAGCGTGGCACCGGCCACGCGGTGCTGCAGACCCTTCCGCTGTTGGCCGGTTTTCAGGGCGACGTGCTGATTCTCTCGGGAGACACGCCGCTTCTCACCGCCGAGACCATCATGCGGGTGCTGGAGGCGCACAGGAGCCACGGCAGCACCGTGACCTTCGCAACCACCCGGGTCGCAGACCCAAAGGGCTACGGCCGGATAGTCAGGGACTCGCGCGGCGGCTTCTTGAGGATCGTCGAGGAGCGCGACGCCGACCCCGCCACCCGGCGGATCACCGAGATCAACGGCGGGCTCTACTGTTTCAAGGCCGCCGCGCTGTTCGAGAGCCTGGTCCTGGTCACCGCGGACAACGCCCAGCAGGAGTACTACCTGCCGAAGGCGATCGATGTGGCCAAGGCGCGCGGAGGCTCCGCCGAGGCCGTGCTGATCGACGACCGCGACATGCTGGCCGGGGTGAACACGCCCGAGGAACTCAGGTTTGTGAGAGAGCGCTACGGATCGAGGCGATGAATGAAGAACATCAGCGCGGGTTGGCGAATGGCGTACATTTCCAAATCTAAGAGCGATTCCGCCGACTGCGTCTTCTGCGCGCGGCCGCGGGGGCGCTCAGCCAGGAAGAACCTCGTGATCCTGGAAGGCGAGCACGCCTTCATAATGATGAACCGCTACCCCTACACCACGGGCCACCTGATGGTTGCTCCTTACCGGCACGTGGCGGGGCTGGCCAGGCTGAGGCCGGAAGAGGCCTTCGAGATCGCGCGGCTGGTCGCCCTCAGCGAGGTGGTGCTGAGGGAGGCCGTCCGTCCCGACGGCTTGAACGTCGGTGTCAACGTCGGGCGCTGCGCGGGCGCCGGCTGTCCGGGTCACGTTCACGTTCACGTGGTGCCCAGGTGGGACGGCGACACCAACTTCATGCCGGTGGTGTCCGAGACCAAGGTGTTGCCGGAGACCCTGACCGATACGTACCGCAAGATAGTCAAAGTGGTGGCGCGCTTGTCGCGAAGACGGCGGAAGGCAGGCCGCGGCGGCAGAGTCCCATGGTATCTGGCCGGCCGGGAGGAGCGGTGATGTTGTTCGTGGTCCGCGTGGTCTTGGTGGGGCTGATCTCGCTGGCGGGGTACCTGGCCTACGAGACCGCATCGGTGGTGGACGTCGGAGGCTTGAGCAACGAGTCCACCGTCGTGGTCGAGGTCTTGAACGGCTGCGGGCGGCGAGGCGTGGGCGAGCGGGCGACGGAGATCCTGAGCGACAAGGGATTCGACGTGATGTTCGTCGGCAACGCCGACGACTACGGTTACGAAGAGACGCTTCTCGTGGACAGGAGCGGGGACCCGAGCAAGGCGGTAGCGATCGGCGAAGCGCTGGGCGCGGGCATGGTGGTCCACCAGGTAAATGCGTCTTCCTACGTCGAGGTCACGGTTATTCTGGGCAAGGACTTCGCCGCAAGCCTGGCCTCGAGGCGCGGCCGCGACGCGTTCTGAGGTCCGTTCGGAGGCCAACACATGTTCGGTGGGGTAGGCGGTTCCGAGGTCCTGCTGGTAGTGCTCCTGGTCTTGGTGCTCTTCGGCTCCAAACGTATGCCCGAACTTGCCCGTGGCCTGGGTCGCGCAATGCGGGAGGTGAGACAGGCCGCCAGCCGGATCCGGCGCGAGATAGAATCCACCGGCCCTCCCGATCAGCCCGACCGCAAGTCCGACCGGACCGGATAGCCGCCCTCTAGTACCCCGTGTAGAGGAACTGACTTGACGCCGCGCGCCCCGCGGAAGCCGCGGATCGGTAGTCCTCGATCTTGGCCTCGGCCAGAAGCCCCACGTACCAGTCGTTGAGGAATGCCTGCTGCTTGGTGCTCAAGAGAGACATCTTGATCTGCCGGGGGTCCTGCCCCAGCGCGGCGAGATCCGGTGGCTGCTTGAGGTCCACCCTTATCACGAAGCAATCGTTGCCGTTCTGGATCGCCTTGCTTGACTGCCCGTAACCCAGCACGAAGGCGTGCGCCACCACCGGATTGTCCTGGCCGATCCCCGGGACGTTGGAGGTCCTTGAGAACGGATCGGTCCTGGCGACCGCGAGGTTCCACGCGGCCGCTGCGGCCTCCAGCGTCTTGCCCCGGGCAACCTCCGCGGCCACGGCCTCGGCGATCTGGCGGGCCTTGTCCCTTCTCAGGCTCATCAGATAGGTCTGCTTCGCGCGATCCTTGATCTCATCCAGAGGCGGGACGTGGGACGGGACGACCTCCGCGGTCTGGAAGACGTAGAAGGCCTGGCCACCCTCCATCGGTCCCGTGATCTGCCTTCTTTCGGCCGCGAAGAGAGCCTCGGTCTCGGCCTTGGTCAGCCGCCAGAACCCCGTCACCTGCTCCAGGGTCAACTCCGGCGAATCGCTGGGCGAGAGCCCCTGCTCCGAGGCGGCCCGATCTATGTCCTTGTCCCGGGCCATCTCCGCGAACTCGGCGGATTCCACCCTGAGCTGCTCGATCGTGGACGGGCTTGCCTCCAGCTTGGCCAGTATGTGCCTGACCCTGACTTCCTCGATGCCGTCTGTGGTTCGCCGCTCGTCCACCTTGAGCACGTGGAGCGCGTTCGGTGTCCTCACGATCCCGCTGACCTGACCGGGGGCAAGCGAGAAGGCCGCCGAGTCCAGTGCTCCGCTGAGCTGGCCCCTCCTGCGCCAGCCCAGATCGCCGCCGCGCGGGCCGGTGTTCTCGTCGTCGGAGTACTCCGCCGCCATCTCCTCGAAGGATTCCCCTTCGTTCACCAGGTCCAGGGCCTCCTGTATGCGGGCGCTGGCGTAGGACTCGTCCTCCGCGCTCGGCGCCTTGTCGAACTTCACGTATCTGAACTTGCGCTTGTCGGCAACCTTGAACTCCTCGGAGTGGCTGGCATAGTACGCGGACACGTCGGAGTCGCTCGCGTCGGCCGGCACGTCCCTGACGTCGGTCGCGGCGCTGACCTTGACGTACGAGATCGCCGCCTTCTCCTCGAGCATTGACAGAAGCAGGTTGGTCTCGTCCTCGGTAACCCGCACTGCGGAGACCATGTACTCCTGGAGCTTCTGGATGGGCAACGTGGCGCGGATGTACTGCTCCAAAGGACGGAAGTCGTACTGAGGATCCTGGAGAGCCTGAAGGTATTTCTCGGGGTCGAACACGCTGTCGGTCTGAAAGACCGGCTGAGCCCGTACGAACGCCGGCGGATTGGCCTGAAGCTCGAGGAAGACCTCTTCGTCGGTGGCGGTGAGTCGCTCCAGGGCCACCTGATTCCACAGAATGCGATTCTGCACCAGGGAGTCCCACGCCTTCTGGTTTATCTCCTCCTCGGCCTGCGTGCTGCTTCGGCGGCCCTTGTCCTGATAGTAGGCCGCCCGCTCGTTGGTGACCGCGTTGCGGTATTCCTCGGTGGTGACTCGCTCCCCATTGACCCTGCCCGCAATGCCCGCTTCCAGGCCTCCCGATCGGCTGAGGTTCATGCCCCAGACCACGAAGATCAGGCCTACGAAGGCTATGATCACAATCCACAGGATTACCTTTGTGCTCTGCCTAAGTTGTGCAAGCATGACGGCGTTCCTCCACTATCGGGCGGCTTGGTTTACGATGATCGTAACTTGACCTCTGTTTATCACCAAGCATAGTAACAATTCGGCCTGCGCGCGACAAGCGATTTCTGGGTGGAGGAGAGGTCCCGAACGCTGCCGCGGAACCGAACCGGACAGGCGCAACTTGACACCGGGGAGGCAGCGGTGATAGATTGAGCCAACAGGCAACCCAGAGATGGATCTAGGTAGAACTCACAGGATACTGCTGTTTCTCGGCCTCGTCTCCCTGCAGATGGTTGCCCTGCCATTGCCGGCCGCCGGCGCCTCCACAATGGGCCTGCCGCTTCCGGGCGATCCCTGCCCGACATCATCCTTCGGCAGCCGTCGCGCCACCCACATCCATGCCGGCCTCGACTTCTCCACCGGGGGTCGCATCGGAATTCCCGTGCTTGCGGTCGACGCCTGCCGGATTTGGAGGATCAGCGTCAAGAACGGAGGCTACGGCCGAGCGCTCTACGCCGAGCTGCCGGGAGGCCAGGTGGTGGTGTACGGCCATCTGTCGAGGTTCGCGGCCCCGGTAGAGAGGGTAGTGGAGGCCGAGCAGATCCGCCTGGGCTGCTACGAAGTCGAGCTCTACCCCGAGGCGGGCGCCTTCGAGTTCGCGGCGGGGGAGACCCTGGCCTTCAGCGGGGACACCGGAGCAGGGCCGCCCCATCTTCACTTCGAGCTGCGCTCCGGCAAGGTGGATTTCGACAACCTCAGCCCGCTTCCCGGCCTCACGGCCCTTCGTGACAGCGCCCGGCCCACGATCACCGGGATCAGGATCGAACCCGTTGGTCCGGACTGCTCCCTGGGCGGCGAGTACGAGCCGGTTACCCTGACCCCGGCGGGTGCAACCGACGCCCTGGCCGTCACCGGCCCGTTTGCGGTCAGCGTCAAGGCAACCGACGTTGCCCTGTGCGAGCGGGTGGTCTCTCCCACCAGTTACGAGGCCTACGTGGACGGCGAGCTGGTGTGGAAGCTCAACCTGGTGGAGTTCCCCTTTGCCAAGACCCATTTCGTCAAAGCGATCTATGAACTGGTGGGGGGATCGGCTTACGTGAGAGTGTCCGACCCGTACGACCTGGACTTCGAGGGCTTTGACTGCTACAGGCCCCTGGGCGGGCGCCTCTTCACCCAACTGACGCCCGGAGCCCACGTGCTGAGGGTGGCCGTGGGGGATCCCTGGGCAAACTACGACGACGTCGTGGTGCCCTTCACCTACGGCAGCCTTCCCGACTTCGAGACCTGCCGGCTGGAAGAGAGCTCGGCCGGAATCCGGTTCGAGGCGGCCGCTCGGGACACGCGGTCCGGGCTCGAGGTGTCCTGGCGCGCCGCAGGCGGCGCCTGGAGCGCGGTGGAAAGCCGGCGCGTCGGGGAAGGTTGGGCCGGGGAGATCGCCGCCCCAGAGGGTGCGGAGGTCCTGTTTCACCTGATGGATCCGTCGGGTATGGTGCGCGACTGCATCCTGGCTCCGGGCGGAAGCGGCGGGACCACGCGAATCGAGACCGTCGTCCACTCGGGCTTCGTGGAGATCTACGCTCGCACGCCGAGTCCCCCGCGGGCGCTTCCCCTGGCCGAGGTCCGCCAAGGCGACCGGATGAGCCTGTGCGCGCTCCAGCCGATCGGCAGGAACTCCTTTCGGGGCTGCTACCTGCCCAGCGACGCGCGAGGGGCGATCGAAGTCAAGGCGATGTTCGAGTTCGACGCGGCGGGCATAGAGCGCATCGCACGGCTCCCGGTGGAGCACCTCTTGCCAGGCGACGAGGTCGGCTTCGAGGGCGAGCGGTTCGCGGTCTGGCTCAGGCTGGGCCGCGGCGGCGCAGGCACCCTGGTTGAACTCTCCGAGCGGTCGGAAGCTGCCCACGAGGGCTTCGACTCCTGCTTTGCCAGACTTGACTTCAAGCCCGACGACGCCTTCTTCGAGAGAGGCATGGAGATTCGAGTCGTTCCACTGAGCCGGCCGCTCGGGCCGAAGGTCGGGCTCTTCTCGCTGGCGTCGGGCGTGCCCGGTCTGGTGGCGGCCTTCGGCGCCAACGACGAGTGCCGGGCCAGGGTGTACGACCTCGGTCCGCTGGCGATCCTGAGGGACACCCGGCCGCCGGCCCTTCGCTTCACCGGACAGCTCACAAGGACCCGCGCCGGCCTCGGCACCTTCGCGGGCATCACGTCGGACGCGGGTTCCGGCATAGCCTCGGGAAGCATACGGGCCTTCGTCGACGACCAGGTTGCGATAGCCTCCTACGACCCCGACACCGGCGGCATAACTGTAAGGACCACAAAGCCCTTGCCATACGGCACGCATCGGCTTAGGCTTGAGGCAGACGACAGGCTTGGCAACAGTGCGCGCAGCGAGATCCAGCGGGAGCTTGTAAGGTAAGGGTCGGGCCTTGAAGTACTCGGACTTCGTCCATCTGCACGTCCATTCGGATTACAGCCTACTCGACGGGGCCGGTCCGGTCTCGTCGTATGTCTCTCGAGCCTTCGAACTCAAGATGCCCGCGCTCGCTCTGACCGATCACGGCTCGATGTTCGGCGCGATATCCTTCTACAAGCAGGCCTTGAGGAACGGCATAAAGCCCATCGTGGGGTGCGAGCTCAACGTAGCCAAGGGCAGCATGCACGAGAGGAAGCCGGGCCAGCGCGGAGGCCCCGACGGGTCCAACCACCTGATCGTGCTCGCCCGGGACGCCGAGGGCTACGCCAACCTGGTGAAGCTGGTGTCTCTGGACTACACCGAGGGCTTCTACTACAAGCCACGGGTGGACCTGGATCTCTTGAGCGGTCACAGCAAGGGCCTGATCGCGCTCACCGCCTGCCTCAAGGGCTCGGTTGGGGAAAGCCTCGCCGGCGGCAGAGCGGACGAGGCCAGGGCCAGAGCCGGGGCCCTTGCGGACATCTTCGGCAAGGGCGGCTTCTATCTCGAGGTCCAGAGGCACGGACTGGCCGAGGAGGAAGAGGTGGTCAAAGGGGTGATCCGGCTGGCCGCCGAGACCGGCCTGGGGATCGTGGCCACCAACGACTGCCACTACATTGAACGCGAGGACGCGCGCGCCCAGGACGTCCTGTTGTGCCTCCAGACCGGGCGCGAATTGGACGATCCGACCCGAATGAGGTTTGAGAACGACCAGTTCTATTTCAAGACCGCAGAGGAGATGCGAGAGACCTTCCGGGAGCTTCCCGAGGCCCTGGCCACAACCGTCGAAGTGGCGGAGAAGTGCAACCTGGATCTTGATCTCGGCAGGATACGGCTCCCCAACTTCCCGATTCCCGAAGGTTACGCCGATGCCGACGGCTATCTGGAGCATCTGGCCAGGCAGGGCCTCGCGGTCAGATACCCGGGCGGAGGAAGAGAGCCCGTGGATCGCCTGGAGTACGAGATCAGGACCATCAGGGAGATGAACTACTCAAGCTACTTCCTGATAATCAACGACCTGGTCCAGGCTGCCAGAGCGATGGGCATTCCGGTGGGGCCGGGTAGGGGCTCCGCGGCCGGCAGCATAGTCTCCTACTGCCTGCGTATAACCGACATCGACCCCTTGAAGTTCGGGCTGCTGTTCGAGCGCTTCCTGAATCCCGAGCGCGTGAGCATGCCCGACATAGACATCGACTTCTGCGACAAGCGTCGCCAGGAAGTGATCGACTACGTGACCCGCAAGTACGGCAAGGAAAGCGTTTCCCAGATCATAACCTTCGGCACCATGGCGGCGCGTGCCGCGATAAGGGACGTCGGCCGGGTCTTGAGGGTCCCGATTCAGGACGTGGATAGGATCGCCAAGATGGTGCCTGCGGATCCGGGCATGACGCTGGACCTGGCCCTGGAGCGCGTCACCGAACTCAGACAGACCGCCTCGGACGAGAGGTACAAGGACCTGATGGACCTCGCCAAGCGGCTGGAGGGCCTCGCCAGGCACGCCTCAACCCACGCGGCCGGCGTGCTCATCACCCCGGGGAAGCTGATCGACTACGTTCCGCTCTACCGGGGGACCAAGGGCGAGACCGTCACCCAGTACGACATGACGTCCGTGGAGGACATCGGCCTCTTGAAAATGGACTTCCTCGGGCTGACGACGCTGAGCGTCCTCCACGACACGCTCCGCTTCGTCAGAGAGAGGTACGGTGTGGACTTGAAGCCCGAGGAGATGCCGCTTGACGACCCCGAGGTCTACCGCATGCTGGCAGCGGGTCACACCGTGGGGGTGTTCCAGCTGGAATCCAGCGGCATGCGGGACCTCTTGCGCCGCATCGCGGTCTCCAGATTCGAGGACATCATCGCCATCAACGCTCTGCACAGGCCCGGGCCGCTCGCGAGCGAGATGGTGGACCTGTTCATCAACCGCAAGCGCGGCACCGAACCCATAGACTACGAGCATCCCATGCTGGAGCCTATCCTCAAGGACACCTACGGAGTGATCCTGTACCAGGAGCAGGTGATCGAGATCGCCAGCCGACTTGCCGGTTTCACCAAGGGCCAGGCCGACATCTTGAGGCGCGCCATCGGCAAGAAGGAACCCGAGGTGATGGAGCAGCAGCAGCGCAGTTTCGTCAAGGGCGCGGCCGCCAACAGGATAGGCACCGAGGTCGCCAAGCGCATATTCAGCAAGATAGCCTACTTCGCCGGCTACGGATTCAACAAGTCGCACAGCGCGGCCTACGCCCTGCTCTCCTATCAGACCGCCTATCTCAAGGCCAAGTACCCCGTGGAGTTCATGGCCGCGGGTCTTACCAGCGAGATGGAGAACACCGACCGGATCGTCATCCTGATGGAGGAAACCCGGCGGATGGGCCTCACGGTTCTCCCGCCGAGCGTGAACGCCAGCGACGCGGACTTCAAGGTCGAGGAGGGCGGAATCAGGTTCGGCCTGGCGGCCATCAAGAACGTCGGGCGCTCGGCCATCGATTCCGTCGTGGCTGCGCGGGCCCGCCGAGGGCCCTTCAAGACCATCTTCGATCTTTGCGAGGCCGTTGATCTCAGGACGGTGAACAAGCGGGTCCTGGAAAGCCTGGCCTACGCGGGAGCGCTGGACTGCCTCGACGGCCACCGGGCGCAGATTCACGGGGCGGTTGAGACCGCCATGGGCGTGGGTCAGAAGTCCCAGAAGGACCGGACCACCGGGCAGACCTCCCTGCTGGTGATGCTCGAGGATCGCGGTGAGAGCCGGGGCATAGAGCGGAGGCTGCCCCAGGTGGAAGAGTGGTCGCTGATGGAGAAGCTCGCGCGGGAGCGAGAGGTGCTGGGGTTCTACTGCTCCGGCCACCCGCTTCACCGCTACGAGCGGGAACTGCGCGCCTTCACCACCAACACCATCGCCGAGCTCAAGGGAGCGCGCGATCCGCGCAGAGTGGTGATCGGCGGGGTTGTGGCCGGCGGCAAGACCGTTCTGGGAAAGGACGGCAGGAAGATCAGGTTCGTTCCCCTTGAGGATCTCACCGGCCAGATCGAGGCCATCTTCTTCAGCGACAGGATGGGCGAGCTCGAGCAGCGGCTGAAGCCCGGACTGATGATCCTGGTCTGGGGCACGGCCTCGTCCCGCAACGAGGAGCAGCCCAAGGTCAGGGTCAACGACTTCATGGACCTGGAATCCTCGATCGAGACTCTGACCGAGAGGATCGAGATAGGCATCGACTCCGCGAGGTTCGGCGAAGCGTCGCTCGACCTCCTGGCCGGGGTGCTGGACTCGAATCCCGGGGAGGTGCCGATATCCGTGGTGGTGATAAGTGAGACCGAGGGCGACGTGGTGGTTCAGATCCCAAAGACGCGGGTGAAGCCCACTCGGGAGCTGATAGCTGCGGTGGACGGCATCGAAGGGGTCGCCAACGTCA
>JBAQHK010000275.1:0-3514 GCA_049288275.1 bacterium
GCGTAACCGAGTCGGAGCCCTTGCCGATGTCTTTGAAGAGGAAGTCCACGAGCGAGCTCTCGAAGTCCCGAAGCTCCCTGGCGTGCTGTGCAAGGAAGGTCCGGTTGAGGCGCCAGGTATAGACCGACTTGGTCTTGGTCCTTCCGAACAAGCCGCTGACTTCAGCGGTGTCCTGGCGCAGGGCGACGAATCCGCGTTCGGCAAGATCGAACATCGTTGCCACGAGCGAGCTGCTCGACACCTGCCGGCTGTGGAGCAGGTAGCCGACGAGCGCCGGCGGAGTGGCGTCGGGGATGTCCGAGGCCACCAGGGGCAGGCCGGGAACCGTCGGCCTGTTGCCGAAGGCCCGGTAGATGAACCACCAGACCAGAAGCGCAACCAGGGTGATCACGGGGACAATCCACATGCCCGCGGCCTCGAGTTCCTGATCCCGCGCCAGTTTCTGCCGGGCAATCTCCCTGGCGCGATTGGCCTCCTCGGCCCAAGCGGCCTCTTCCGCCAATACGGCGGATCGAACGAGGCCGGGGCGCGGTTCGGCCTCTGCAAAGATCTCCGGCGGATACAGCGCACGCACCTCGAGGTAGGTGTGCGCCGGCAGATGCTCGCAGTTGGCGGCGATGGCGCCGTCCGGGCCGCGTTCCGAGTAGGCCCAGAGCGGACCGTGCAGCCACACCTGCACCGAGTCACCGGCAAGCGCGACCGGCGGCCTCACTCTCAGGCTCACGTTCTCCTGAGGCAGGTCCCATTCGTCCCCCACGAACTTGTAGTAGAGCATGGCAGCGTCCTGGTATCGTCCGACGGCGCCGCGCGCGCTGTACCTGACCTCGAAGGTCCTCTCGTCGTCGGTGGCGGTGAAGTACCAGGTCACTCTGAGGGCGCCCTTGCCGCCCGTGATGTCATAGGTGCCAGGCTCATGCGACGCCGATCGGACATAGGGCCGGCCATCCTCCAGGACGTCGAAGCCGTCCAGGGCGACCTGCCCGTCACTGACCAACTCGCGGTAGGCGAAGGTGAAGGATCCGTTGAAGCTGAAGGTGCGCGCCTCGCTGACCCTCATGCTCCCGTCGCCGAAGAGATCGGCGCCTATGGCCACGTCAGTTATCCGGTAGGACTTCGCCGTCGCCTCGGGGCAGGCCAGGCAGACGACTCCAGCCAGGGCGAGGACTACCGCCCAGATCACGGACTTGCCGGGGTCTATGAATCTCACTTGCTCAGCACCACGCGCTGGCTGTGGCGGGCCGATCCCGCTTCCATCGTCACGAAGTAGATTCCCGGCGACGCGGCCGTGCCGTCGTCAGCTCGTCCTGACCAGGCGGCGCTGTGGACTCCCGGAGCGAACTCGCCGCTTGCGAGCGTGGCCACGCGCCTGCCGCGCACGTCCGTCACCGACAGGTCGACCATCTCGCGCTCGGCCAGGAAGAAGCTGATCTGTGTCTCGCCGCGGAAGGGGTTGGGCTGTGGCCTGGCCAGCCATGCCGGCTGGCTTGACACGATTATCTCGTCGCCTGCTCCCGCGCCGCAGTTCACGCGCCGGTAGACGGCGTAGACGATCCAGTCGCCGGTGACACCCAGCGCGCACGCGCTGTACCATCCCCCAGGGATGGCGAAGACCACGTTCTTCCCGGCCTGGCAGCCGTTGCCGTCGTGAATCATGCTGGGGGCGTAGGTATTCCCGGCGTTGGCGTTAAGGAACTCCAGGGTCACCGTGAATGAACCGGAGCTGTCGATGATCTCCCCGGGGGATGGCTCAAGGTTGAATTCATTGATGTACCCGTCGTTAAGGACAGGGCCTTCGAGCGTGAAGATCGGCGTGCCGGGATTGGGCAGGCCCGACTTGTAGACCTTGATGGCCTCCTCCAGGGACTGAGGAGTCCCGCCGTAGACCGAGCCCCAGCCTATGCCCACGCGCAAGATCTCGATAGGATAATGTTCCGCCGGTGCCTGAAGCACCGCGCCCGCCTCCTCTCCGGTGGCGAAGCACGGACACACTACCGAGCCGCTGCCGGTGTAGTTCTTGAGCGGAGCCTCCTCGGGACATACGGCCGCCACCGAGGACGCCGTTGCCAGGATCACAATCGCGGAGAGGCAAACTGCCGCGACATCGAGAGTGAGCCGCCGATAGGATCTCTTTCGCATGGGATCTCCTCCTCGCATAACAGGCCGCATAACAGGCGTTGCGGGGCAGCCGCGCAAGAGGATGCCCCGGCGTCTTCTCTATTGTACCACGGCCGCCCGGCGCCTTCAATGCCAACCGGCCGCCAGGCCCCACGCGGTGCCGGAATTCAGCTTGACAGCCGGAAGGGGTACCGCTAGAGTTGCGGTCGCAAAGGGGATTGTGTAACCGCCCTTGGGGCAGGAGGTTGTCGTGCGTAGATTTTTGAGCGTTGCTGTGATGTTTGCTGTTGTGGGACTTGCAGTCGTGGCGGCGGTGGCCGCGGAGAGAGAGGCGCCGGCTCCTTCGTGGTCCAATGTGCGCCCCTCCGACGGCTTCGTCCAGGGCGGGCTTGATTACGAGCAGTGCGAGCTGACGTGCCCGCCCGGCGCATGGATGGAAGGTGAGCCGGTCTGCTACGACGGCTACGTCGACAACTACAACGGCGGCTGCAACTCTGAACCACCTGTGTTCGGGATTGTCCCTTCGAGCTGCCGGACGATTACCGTCTGCGGCACCAGCGGTGTCTATGATAGCCATTCGCATCGAGATACCGATTGGTACCAGATCACCCTCATGGAGGAGACCAACCTGACGTTCTGCTGTACTGCGGAGTTTCCGGTACTGATCTTCTTGATCGATGGAAGCTCGGGCTGTCCGGCCTATAGCTACATCTACACTACGGCGGGTCCGTGCCAGCAGGCCTGCCTTCAGGGTACGCTCGCTGCGTATAGTACGTACTGGCTGTGGGTAGGCCCGGAGTACTGGGACGACACCCCGTGCGGCGCAGACTACATAATGACTGTTGACGGCTACAACGCGGGTATCGGGGCGTGCTGCGTGGTTCCCACGTCACTGAACTTCGGCTCTGTTGAAGTGGGCCGTTGCCGCGACCTGGACTTCACGATCTTCAACACCTCGGGCGAGCCACTGACGGGCGATGTGGGCTGGTGCTGTGATTACTACAGCATAATCTCGGGTGGGGGTCCATACAACCTCGCGCCGGGGGAGTCGCTGACGGTCACGGTGCGGTTCGAGCCCATGGCGCTGGGCGAGCAGGTCTGCGAGATACGCACCGGGGATGGCTGCCCGCCGGTTCAGTGCATCGGTATCGGAGAGGCCAGGTATTGCGGCTTCCCGTGTTGGAGCTGGGTGGCCGGCTGTCTCACGGGAGTCAATCGGGATGTCTCCACGCTGCCGGCGTGCATAAGGGATGATCACTTTGACGGCGCCTTCCCGAGCGGCCTGACGGTGGGCGTCAACGCCCCCGGCCGGCACAAGGCCACATGGACCAGCGCGGACGCGGTCCGGGCCTTCGCTTGCGGCTACGGGATTCCCGTGGCGCTCGGGCAGGACTACGTG
>JBAQHK010000276.1:0-2084 GCA_049288275.1 bacterium
GGCTTCGATGCCTCCAAGGCCGCCATCGGCGTTAGCGTCCTGGCGATCTTCAACGCCCTGGGCCGGATCTTCTGGGGCCGGGTCTCGGACTCCATAGGCCGGATGCGCACGCTCTTTCTCATGTACCTCATCAACGCGGTCGCCATATTCCTGTACTTCCTGATTCCCACGACGCCCTTCTTCTTCTGGCTCGGCATCGCGCTGGTGGGCGCCACCTTCGGCGGCTACCTGGCCACCTACCCCGCCTGTTGCGCCGATTTCTACGGCACCAAGAACGTCGGGATGAACTACGGGTTCCTGTTCACCGCTTACGGCGTGGGTGGCCTTCTGGCCAACATCTTCGCGCCCAAGGTGAAGGAGCTGACCGGCAGCTATGACAAGGCGTTCATAGTATTCGGCATACTGTGCCTGGTGGCGGCCGCGCTGACCTTCATGGTCAAGCCGCCCAAGCGCGCCGAGGCCGGCGCGGAAGCCAAGTGTGGCTGCGGTTGTGGAGGCAAGTGATGTCGGATCTCAAGGCCAAGCTGGAGAGCGTGCTGGCGCGCACCGTCGCCAACAACCTGTGGCGGCAGCGGCAGTGCTTCAACCTGATCCCTTCGGAGACAACGCCCAGCCTTGTGGTCAAGATGTGCGAGATCTCGGATCCCGCCGGGCGCTACGCCGAGCACCGGACCATGAAGGGCAAGGAGATCTACTTCTACCAGGGCATTGACTTCATAAGGGATGTCGAGGAAGAGCTCCGGGCGGCAATGCGGGAGTACTTCGGCTCGAAGGAGGCCGAACTCAGGACCATCAGCGGGCAGATGGCCAACGAGGTGGTCTTCAAGGCCATGACCAAGATGGTCAACGCCGACAAGGGCGACAAGGCGGGCGGGACCGGGGGTATGAGCCGCATGCGCCTGGTGATGAACAACGATCTCACCAAGGGCGGCCACCTGAGCTCGCAGCCGATGGGCGCGCTCTTCAACTTCGTCGAGGCCGACCCGGCGACCGGCAAGGAAGCCGTCGCGAACTTCCCGGTCCGGGCGGACAACCCTTACAAGATCGACGCCGCGGCGATGACCGCCCTGATAGCCGAGCGCAAGCCCGATCTCATCGTCTTCGGCAAGAGCATGTTCATATCGCGCGAGCCGGTGGCCGAGGCGCGGGCTGCGGCCGACGCCCTGAGCCCAAAGCCGGTCGTCATGTACGACATGGCGCATACGCTGGGCCTTTACGGCGCTTTCCAGCGGCCCTTGGAGGAGGGCGCCGACATCGTAACCGGCAGCACCCACAAGACCTTCTTCGGTCCCCAGCGCGGCGTCGTGGCAAGCAACATGGAGAAGGGCCACCCCTTGAGGAAGCTCTGGACCGAGTTGAGGGGCCGCGCCTTCCCCGGCTCCACCAGCAATCATCACCTGGGGACCCTGCTGGGCCTCCTGGTCGCAACCTACGAGATGAACGCCTTCAGGGGCGCCTACCAGACCCAGGTCATAAAGAACGCCAAGGCCTTTGCCAAGGCCTTGAAGGCCCACGGCCTCGAGGTCGAGGGCGATCCGGCCGACGGCTACACCGACACCCACCAGGTGATCGTCCGGGTGCGCAAGTACGGAACCGGCGAGGAGGTCGCGCGCAGGCTGGAGAACAACAACATCATCTGCAATTACCAGGCCCTGCCTGACGACCCGAGCTTCATCGAGTCCAGCGGCATAAGGACGGGCGTCCAGGAGATGACCCGCTTCGGCATGGTGGAGAAAGACTTCGACCAGCTTGCCGGGCTTGTGGCCGACGCCGTCATCCGGCAAGCAGACGTCAAGGCCAAGGCCAGTGAGTACCGCGCGAAGTTTCTGGAGATGAAGTTCTGTCTGCCGCCCGAGGAGGCGGCCGGGTTGGCGGCCGGGGCGCTGGCGTCGGCGTTTCCCACGGCAGCCTACGCCAGGCTATTCGCGGAGAACCTCGCCCGACTCGCTTAGCCGGCACTGCCAGGGCTCGGTCGGGGATTGCGCCTGGTCTTCTTCGCGCCATCGTCGGGCCACCCGCCGCTGCTCGGCTTCGGTCGGGGGCTGCGCTCCGGCTTAGAACTACATGCGCCTCCGCGTCAGCCC
>JBAQHK010000277.1:0-1660 GCA_049288275.1 bacterium
CTCGAACAGCGCATGGGCCGCATCCACCGGTACGGCCAGAAGCACGATCCCGTCATCATACTCAATCTCGTCGCGCCTTCCACCCGGGAGGGCAGGGTGCTTAAGGTGCTGCTTGATAAGATGGAGAAGATCCGCAAGGAACTCCAGTCTGACAAGGTGTTTGACTGCATCGGCAGGGTCTTTCAGGACGTCTCCATCAAAGAATACATGGAATTGGCCGTGACCGACGACGCCGACGACGTAGCCCGCAAACTTGACGGGCATCTCACAGCTGGGCAAGTCCAGGCCATCGCGGCTCGCGAGAGGGCCCTCTATGGTTCTGAAGGTGAGGTCGCAAGGGGCCTGCCGCGGCTTCGTGCCGGCATGGAGCAGGAGGTCTACTTTCGGCTCATAC
Source organism: bacterium (assembly GCA_049288275.1). GTDB lineage: Bacteria > Arandabacterota > Arandabacteria > Arandabacterales > Arandabacteraceae > JBAQHK01. Next base: position 395 of record JBAQHK010000277.1, read on the forward strand.
CCGGCTACGTCAGGCAGTACATCCAACAGGCGGCCCCGCTGGTGGACATAGCAATCGACGGCGACATGGACGCCCTGTTCTCGTTCCGGCCGGTGCGACTCGGGGCCATGGACCCGCTCCTGCCGGTACTCGAGATCTATCCTCAAGAGGCGCACGATAGCCTGTCCGTCTCACGCCCCCTCGAGCCGAAAGATGTCATCTGGCTTCATCCTGGTGAGCCGGTGTTCGAGCGGTTCCGTTCTCTCGTGACCGAGCGGCTGGCCGATCAGGGAGCGCGTGGCGCGGTCTTCGTGGACCCGTCTGCTGAGAGGCCGTATCTCTTCCACATGGCGCTCCTGATTATCCTGCGCAAGTCCGATCCTGAGTTATCTGACCTCGCCAAGGACGAAATGCTTGACTGCCGCCTTGTGGGCGTAAAGCAATGCGAAGGGGCTGAGATCTCCGTCTGCCCGGTCGAACATCTCCTGCTCCTGAGGGGTGGGCGGGGACTGCCAGCCTCCGGTCAGCGCCTGGCCGCGGCGGCGAATACCGAGAAGGAACTTGCCCGCGCGTTCCTCGTCGAGCGCTTGGCGCGTGAGATGGCCATGGAACAGAGGCGGCGGCTCCTGGATAGGATTCCCGAAATCGAGAGTCTGCTCCAGCGCGGGTTTGACTACCAGGAAGCCGATCTCGCAGCCGCCCGGGCCAAGCACGGCGAGAAGGCACGGGCCGGAAACCGCAAGGCTGTCGAGGCGCTGGAAGATGTGAAACGCCAGCAGCGGCAACTGGCAAGTCGCAGGGACAATGCCCTCGCAGTCCTGCGCCGGGAGCCTGAACTCGTTGCCCCCGGACCCGTCACCTTCATCGCGCATGCACTGGTCGTGCCATCGTCCGACCCCGCAGACATAGAACAGCACGAGGCCGACGTCGAGCTGGTGGCTATGCAGATCGCCCAAGCCTTCGAGGAGGCCGGTGGAGCCAAGGTGCTGGACGTCCACACTCAGAATCTGGCTCGGATCGCCGGACTGCCGGACAACCCCGGGTTTGACTTGCTCTCTATTCGTTCGGCAACCGAGCGACGCGCTATTGAGGTCAAAGGTCGTGCGGAAACTGGTGACATCGAGGTTTCCGCTAACGAGTGGGCCAAAGCCTGCAACATGCGAGAAGGCTACTGGCTTTATGCGGTTTACGACTGCGGTACGCCAAGCCCCAGGCTCGTTAGGGTGCAGGATCCCTTTGCCACTCTGCTCGCCAAGGCCAAGGGGAGCGTGGTGATCAGTGCAAGGG
>JBAQHK010000278.1:0-12467 GCA_049288275.1 bacterium
AGCGGGGTCTTGGAAATGGGCCCGCGCTGCAGCGGAAACTCCACCGTGCAGTAGAAGGTGCTGCCCTTGCCCAGCTCGCTTTCCACGCCGATTTCGCCGCCCATCATCTCCACCAGCCGCTTGGATATCGCCAGGCCGAGCCCCGTGCCACCGTACTTGCGTGTGGTGGAGCCGTCGACCTGCGTGAACCTCTCGAAGATCACGCCCAGCCGGTCCTCGGGGATCCCTATGCCGGTGTCCCGCACCTCGAAGCGCACGGTTGCGGTTTCGCTGGTCTCGGCCTCGAACTTGGCCTCCACCATCACCTCGCCCTTCTCGGTGAACTTCACCGCATTGCCGGCCAGGTTCAAGAGCACCTGACGCAGCCGGCCCGGGTCGCCGCGCAGGCGCGTGGGCACGTGGTGGTCCACCGAACAGGTGAGTTCCAGGCCCTTCTCCGACACCCGCTGCTTCAAGACGTCGCCGACGCTCTCAATAACGCTGACCAGGTCGAAGTCGATGGTCTCCAGGTCCATCCTGCCGGCCTCGATCTTGGAGAAGTCCAGAACGTCATTTATCACGGTCAGGAGCGCGGTTCCGCTGGAGTAGATGGTCTCCACGAAGTCCTTCTGCTCCCTGGACAGTTCCTGGTTCTCGTCCTCCAAGAGCAACTGCGAGAATCCAAGGATGCCGTTGAGGGGGGTGCGGATCTCGTGGCTCATGGTCGCCAGGAACTCGCCCTTTGCCGTGTTGGCCGCCTCCGCCTGGGCCGCCATGTCCTGCGCGAACCTGGTGGTCTCTTCGAGACTCTTGTTGGTACTGGTCAACTCGATGTTGGCCCGCTCCGCCGCCTCCTTGGCGGCCTCGAGCTCCCGCTCCCAGGTCTTTCGCTGGGTGATGTCCTGCGCCACGCAGACAGTCCCCGCGACGCAGCCGTCGTCGTTGCGCATCACCGAGCTGGAGAACAAGACCGGTATCCGCGTCCCGCCCTTGGCCACGTAGACTCGCTCCGAGTGGTTCACGCCCGGGGCCGCCGAGGGGCAAGTTGAGTCACCAGCGGTTGGCAAGCTCGTTGATGGCTCATCCTGGGGCGGCTGGTCTGGGCATGACTGGCCGCTCGGTGATTTGCCCGAGCTTGCGCCGCTGGTGATCTCATCGGCTGTGACTTGTTCCTGCCCGGGCCCGGCGACCAAAATCTTGCTCAACCGCTCGCCGACCAACTCGGGCTCGGTGTATCCAAGAAGGCTCAGGGTGGCCCGGTTCACGCTCTTGATTTTGCCGTCGGGGCTCACGATCACCAGTGAGTCCGTCATCGATCTTATTATGTTGTCCACGTAGTCCTTGGAGACCGTGGTCCTGACCAGGCCGTCGGTCATCAGGTTGAAGGATCCGACCAGGTCCCCGATCTCGTCGCTGGCCGAGGAGGCCAACTCTATCTTCTGGGACAGATTGCCCTTGGCGACCTCGGCGGCCGCGCGTGAGAGCCGCCTGATAGGGACCACTATTCTCCTTATCAGAAACATCAGCGCGACCAGGAGCACCACGAATGCCAGGGAGCCGGTCATCAGGGCCTTCAGCCATTGGACCTGGGCCGCGCGCGCGGTGCCCGACAGGGACAGGGCGACCTGCTTGCCCGCCTGCACCGCGAGCCGGTTGAGATCGCTGGCCATCCGCTTCTCGAGCCCGGCCACAGTCCGTGCTTCGTCCGCCATCCGCGCGTCCAGCGCCTGTCTGGCATCGCCCCTGGCCCGCCCTCTCTCCAGCGCGGTCGTGACGTAGGCCTCGGCGGCCGCGCAGTAGGAATTGAAGTCCACCGCGGCCTGATCCAGCGGCGCGCGCGCCCCCTCGGGTATCACGTACCCCATCCTGTCCATGCGAACCAGGAAGGTCCGCTTCTCGTCCTCGCAGACAGCGACCAGCGACTGGTCCTCCAGCCGGGCGGCGTTGCCCAGCAACGCCGAGATCCGCTGAAAGCAATCGATGAGATGGAAAGCGTCGGTGTACTGCTGGAAAGCCGAAAGCTCCACTCCGCGGAGCTCCAGGGTCACTTTGCGCGCGGTGGAGTAGCTGAGGAAGATCACCACCGCCATAGCCGTGACGAAGCCTGCCAAGAGCAGGCCAAACTTGACCTTGAGCGGAAAGCGCAGTCTGCCGAGATCGAAGAAGTCGGTCCTGGGGCTGGTCATGCCGTGTTTCTCCCTTTGGTGTTCGTCTGGCTTCCTGGCCAGACGTGGGATTTATCGGCAGATCTGGGGCTTGAAGATAGCTAATTCACGGCGCGAACAACCCTGGAATCCGATTCCCGACCCGCCCGGTCAGGTGCCCAGGTAGGCCGCTCGTACGCGAGGGTTCTCGTGGAGATCGCAACCCCGGCCCTCAAGGGTGATCCGGCCGGTTTCAAGGACGTAAGCGTAGTGGGCGATCTGCAGGGCCTTGTGGGCATTCTGCTCGACCAGCAGGATGCTGGTGCCCTGCGCGTTTATCTCCTTCACGATCGCGAAGATCTCGTTGACCAGGATGGGCGACAACCCCATCGAAGGTTCATCAAGCATCAGCAGCCTCGGCTGCGACATCAGGCCCCGCGCCGTCGCCAGCATCTGTAGCTCCCCTCCCGAGAGGGTCCCGGCGGACTGGGCCAGGCGCTCGCGCAGCCTCGGGAAGGACTGGAACACCCGCTCGAGGCTTCTGGCCACCGTCTTCTGGTCCCTGACCAGGTACGCTCCCATCTTGAGGTTCTCGGCGACGCTCAGGTTGGCGAAGGGCTTCCTGCCTTCGGGAACATGGGCAATGCCCAGGCCCGCCGCCTTGTGGCCCGGCAGATTGGTGATGTCCCTGCCGGCGAAAGCGATGCGCCCCGAGCCCGCCTTGACCACTCCCGAGACCGTCTTGAGCGTGGTGCTCTTGCCGGCGCCGTTGGCCCCTATCAGCGCCACGATCTCGCCCTCGCACACCTCAAGCGAGATGCCCTGGACAGCCTTGATCGCGCCGTAGGCCACGACGAGATCGCTGATCTCCAGGAGCTTGCTGCCGCGCTCCATGACCTTCCCTTTCGTCCGGGCCGGTTATCCCTTGCCCAGGTAAGCCTCAATCACCTTGGGATCACACTGGACTTCCTTGGGGCTACCCTCGGCGATCTTCTCGCCGAAGTCCATCACCGCCACCCGCTCGCACACCGACATCACCACGCGCATCTGGTGTTCGATGAGGAGAATCGTCAGCTTGAACCTCTCGCGAATGAAGTGAATCAGTTCCATGAGCTTGACGGTCTCCTGGGGGTTCATCCCGGCGGCCGGTTCGTCCAGGAGCAGCAACTTGGGATCGGTCGCCAGGGCCCTCGCGATCTCCAGCCGCCGCTGCTCCCCGTAAGGCAGATTGCGGGCGATCTCGTCCCGCCGCACGTGGAGGTTGAGGATGGAGAGCAGCCGTTCGGCCTTCTCGGCGATCGCTCGCTCCTCGCGCCAGAAGGCGCCGGTCCTCAGAATCGCCGAGACCAGCCCGTAGTGGGTGTGCATATGGCAGGCAATCCTGATGTTGTCGGTGACCGAGAGGTCATTGAAAAGCCTTATGTTCTGAAACGTCCTGGCCACCCCCCGCTGGGCTATCCGGTAGGGCCTCGCCCCCCCGATCGGGCTGCCGCCCAGCAGTATGTCGCCACCGTCCGGCGCGTATATGCCCGTGATCAGGTTGAACACGGTGGTTTTGCCGGCCCCGTTGGGCCCAATCAGGCCCACCAGCCCGCCTTCGCCGATCTCCAGATCGAAATCGGAGACCGCCTTGAGGCCGCCGAAGCACTTGGTCAATCGTCTGATTGCAAGGACTTGTTCCATCTGTCCCTCGGCTTGAGGAAGCCGAATTCCAGGCCCCCTCCCAGTCCCTTGGGTCGCAGGATCATCACTATGATCAGCAGCAACGGATATATCACCAGCCGCCAATCCAGAATCTCAGGCGGCAGCACCACTCGCAGGCCTTCCAGGAGGAAGGTCCAGCCTACGGCCGCGATGATGGTGCCGGAGATGCTGCCCAGGCCTCCCAGCACCACGATCAAGAGCACGTCTATCGACTTCAAGAAATCGAAGTTGGAAGGATGCAGGAACTGGTACAGGTGCGCGTAGAGGGCGCCCGCGATCCCGGCGAAGCTGCAACCCATGACGAAGCCCATGGTCTTGTAGCGAGTGGTGTTCACTCCGACCGACTCGGCGGCGATCTCGTCTTCCCGAATCGAGGTGCAGGCCCTGCCCGGGCTCGAGAAGACGAAGTTGCGCATTACCACAACCGCGGCCAGGGCCACCCCGAAGGTCCACGCGAAGTTGGTGAACCTGGGGATCCCCACCATGCCGCGAGACCCGCCCAGCACCGGGATCACCGCGTCGGCGTTGTCGAACAGAACCTTGACGATGATCCCCAGGGCAAGCGTGGCGATCCCCAGATAGTCCGACTTGAGCCTTAAGATGGGAAGCCCGACAAGGAAGGCCACCGCCGCGGCCGCGCCCACGGCAGCCACCATCGACAGGATGAAGATCGGGATTCCGCCCTGCGGGAAGCTCCTGGTGACCAGGGCGGAGACGTAGGCGCCCAGGCCGTAGAAGGCCGCATGGCCCAGCGAGAACTGCCCGGTGTAGCCGTAGATCAGATTGAGCCCGAGTCCGGAGATCGCCATTATCAGCGCAAACTGGGTTATCTGCTGCCAGTAGGGGTTCACGGCCTTGGCCAGCATCAGGCCCTGGATCACGGCAAAGATCGCCGCCACCACCAGCCAGGGCAGAGCCCGGCCCAGACGGCCCCCGCGCCCTCCGCTACGGCCGGCCGCCCCGTCTGCGTCTTCCTTACCGATAGGCACCCGCCCGCCTCTCGCGTCACTCATACCTTCTCGATTCCCTTCTTGCCCAAGAGTCCGGTGGGCTTGAAGATCAGCACCACTATCAGTATGGAGAAAGCGATGGCGTCGCGCATTGTCGATGAGATGAAGGCTGAGCTGGTGGTCTCCACCACCCCCATGATCACCGCGCCCAAGACCGCCCCGGGGATGCTGCCGATGCCACCCAGTACCGCCGCGACGAAGGCCTTGAGTCCCGGCATGATTCCCATGAAGGGATTGATCTGGGGATAGGCGATGCCGTAGAGCACGCCTCCGGCGGCGGCCAGGGCGGAGCCGATCCCGAAGGTCAGCGATATTATCCAGTCAACGTTGATGCCCATCAGGCTTGCGGTTTCCTTGTCGAAGGAGACCGCCCGCATCGCCATGCCCACGCGGGTTCGCTGGACGATGTATTGCAGGACCACGAGCAATCCGATTGCCACGGCGAAGACTATCAGCTGAATGGTGGAGAAACAGCAACCCCCGACCTGGTAGGTGTCGATCTCGAAAGGCCGCGGATAGGCAAGGTAGTTGGGTCCGAACATGAACTTGAGGCTGGTGAAGTACTCCAGGAAGAGCGACACCCCCATCGCGGTGATCAGCGCTGCAATCCGGGGAGCGTTCCTCAGAGGTTTGTAGGCGACCCTCTCGATGGTCATGCCCAGCACCGCGCAGCCCGCCATCGCAAGCAGCATCGCCAGGGGAAACGGCAGGTGCAGCCTCAGTACGGAGTAGTAGCCGAGATAGGCGCCCACCATGAAGACGTCGCCGTGGGCGAAGTTTATGAGCCGCACGATGCCGTAGACCATGGTGTAGCCGAGGGCAATAAGGGCGTAAACGAATCCGAGTTGTAGCCCGTTTATCAGCTGTTGAAGAAAGTATGACATATGTGGTCGTAACCGGCGACTCGCGCGCGATGGTAGCACGGCCCGCGCAGCCGCACAACCCTTTTGTGCGCCAGCTTAGCGCGCCACGGGCAGCCGCCCGCATTGACACCTTGCCGCCGCTGTGATAGCTACTGCTCGACAAGCAGAGCGCCGACCCGTGGCGGGGCAGCGACTGCGCCGGACAAGGAGGCAAGAATGGACAGCGCGACAGAGACCGCCCGCAAGGGAGAGAAGATAGGATGGATCGCGGGATGGATAGGCAGTTTCCTGTGGCTGGGGATCCTTAGCATCGTGTGGCTTGCGCAGGGCAAGCTCCAGGCGGGGCTGGTGGGCCTGGTGCTGGTCGCGGTGGCCCTCGGCTTGACCTTCGCCCTCGCGCCTTGGCGGCGACCCAAGACCCAGTACTGGAGGCTTATGCTTCCCATGTACGTGCTGCTGATTGGCGCGGCGGCCTGGGCGATACGCGCCATGGGCGGGCTCAAAGCCTCCGGCATGTCCTGGGCCTTCCTCTTCCTGCTGATCCCATTCCTGATGCCGCTCGCGACCGCCGGCAGAAGGAAGTGGGACTCGGAGGGATAGCGATCTGAGCCCGGCGGCCTAAGGCGTCACGGTCGCCACAAACTCCTGGCCGTCCTTGGTGTACCTCAAGATAGCCGCGCTCTTTATGGGGTTGCCCGAAGCGTCGAAGGTCACCCGGCCCGACACCGTGTCCTTCTCGATGGCTGAGAGCGCATCCCGCACCAGGGCAGGATCGGCAGAGCCGGCCTTGCGTATGGCCTCGATCAAGAGCACCGTGGCGTCATAGCACAGCGTGGCCAGGGCGTCCGGCTTGGCGCCGAACCTGGTCTCGTACTTGCGCACCCATTCCTGGACCTCGGGCCTGGGATCGGCCGGGGAGTAGTGGTTGGTGAAGTAGCCTCCGTATATGGCGTCGCCCGCGATCTTGATCATGTCCGGGGAGTCCCAGCCGTCGCCGCCCATCATGGCCGCGGTGATCCCGAACTGGCGGGCCTGCTTGGCTATCAGGGCCACCTTGTTGTAGTAGTCCGGAACGTAGAGCACGTCCGGGGTCTCCTTCTTAACCTTGGTCAGGATCGCCGAAAAATCGGCGTCGTCCTTGGTGTAGGATTCGTAGCCGACGATCCGGCCGCCGCCCCGGGTGAAGTTGTCGCGATAGAACTCCGCGAGTCCCTTGACATAGTCGTTGCCGACGTCGTAGAGGATGGCCGAGGTCTTGGCCCCGAGGTTCTCCAGGGCAAACTTGGCAGCCACCGCGCCCTGGAAGGGGTCGATGAAGCAGGCCCTGAAGATGAAGTCCTTGCGGCTGCCGTCGTCGCGCACGGTGACCTTGGGATTGGTGGAGGTCGGAGTGATCATCAGCACGCCCGAGGCCTGGCATATCTCCGACAGCGGTATCGAGCACTTGGAGGAGACCGAGCCCACAATCAGCTTCACGCCGTCCTGATTGATCAACTTGCTGCCGGCGTTGGAGGCCTCGGTGGGATCGTTCTTGTCGTCGGTTATGTAAGGCTGGATCGGGATGCCGCCGATGCCGCCCGAGGCGTTGGCCTCCTCCACGGCCAGGCTGAAACCGTTCCGCGTGGACTCCCCGAAGGTCTTGACATCGCCGGTAAGCGGAGAGACCAACCCCACCTTGATTGTCGCCTCCCGCTGGCCGCACGAGCTGAGGAAGGCCAGCATCACGCAGGCCAGCGCGGCGAGGACACCCGGTATTGCGAGAGGTATTGCGCGGGATCTCATCATGGCGATTCCTCCTGGTTGTCGGCTTTGGGACGGCCCCCGGGCCCTTACCCACACGGCACCGGTCTGGCCGGCGCGCTCGGTGACTCCGCCGATTGTCCACTCCCGGGCTGCCAGGCGCAACACTTATCTTCGCCCGGCCGCCGAGCGGGGCCCTGTCGGCTTGACAAAGCAACACCGGGTCCCCATAGTAGCAAAGCGATGTCGAAGCCCCGCGGAATCAGAGTCCGTCACATATTCGTGGAACTGACCAACGTCTGCAATTTCGATTGCGTCTTCTGCCCCAACGAGATCATGACCCGCAAGCGAGGCTTCATGCCTCCGGAGCTGGCAAGAAAGATCATCGACGAGGTGGCCGCGACCGGGATAGCAGGGCGACTGACCTTCCATCTGATGGGCGAGCCTATGCTCCATCCCAACTGGCACGAGATCATCGGCTACGCCGCCGGCAAGGGACTGGAGACCGCCTTCTCCACAAACGCCAGCCGTGCCGACCACGAGACCCTGGACAAGCTCTTCGGCCTGCCGATTACCCACATCGTACTGAGCCTGCAGACGCCCACACCGGAGACCTTCGGCCTTCGCAGGGCCGGCAAGCTGACCTTCGATGACTACACCGCGGGCATCCGGCGCGCGGTGAGAAAGAAGTTCGAGAAGGGGAGCGAGGTTCTGCTCGATCTCGACCTCTTGAACACCTCGCCCTTCGTCAGGGACGCGATCGCCCTCAGGGGGGACATCCGCGCGGTGGAAAGCGACCAGGCCGCCAAGGCCGTGGTGCGAGAGTGGGTCGCCTTCGCCGCCGAGGTCAACCGCGAGTTCGGCTTGAACTTCACGCCGCCCGCGAACGCCCAAATCGAGAGGCTCTCGCTTCGCAAGGACTTCTGCTTCGAGATCCTGCCCAGGGTGCACATCTCCACGCGCAAGGCCACCACCTGGGCCAACACCTTCTCCAGCGGCAAGCGCATCATTCCCGCCCGCATAGGCGGGTGCAGCTCGCTGCGGGACCAGTGCGGTATCCTCTGGAACGGGGAGTTGGTGTTGTGCTGCGGAGACTACGACGCCAGGACCGCCCTGGGCAACGTCAGGGAGAAGCCGATCGCGGACATACTGAGCGGAGATTACGCGCGCCGCATCCGGCGCAACTTCGCGCTGGGCATTCTCACCCACCCGTACTGCAGGACATGCCGCGGGGCGCCGTCGGTCAGGACCCTCTTGATCAAACAGCTGGGCACCCTGGTGGTTCACAACCTGCGGCTCTATCGGTGGAGCAACGCATAGGTCGGAGGTGACACAATTGGGCATCTCTTTGGGATTCCTGGGAGCGGCCGGCAACGTCACCGGGTCGCGATACCTCGTCGAGAGCAACGGATCCAGAGTGCTGGTTGACTGCGGCCTCCACCAGGAGCGGACCTTTCGCGACAGGGACTGGCAGCGCTTTCCCGTGCCTCCGGATTCAATCTCGGGCGTCGTTCTCACCCACGCCCATCTGGATCACTGCGGCTTCATCCCGCGCCTGGTCGCGAGCGGCTTTCGGGGAACCGTCTACTCGACGCCGGCCACGGCCGAGATTGCGCGCATCGCCTTCCTGGATTACGCCCACCTCCAGGCCGAAGACATGGAGTTCAAGCGCAGGAGACATCAACGGGAGGGAAGGAAGGGGAGTCACCCGGCGGTCCCTCTGTACACGGATGCCGACGCCATGGCCAGCCTCAATCGCTTCAGGACTGTGGATTACGGCAAGCCTTTCAGAGTGGGCGGCGGGCTCGAGGCCACCTTCCACGATGCCGGGCACATCCTGGGCTCGGCGATGGTCGAGCTCAACGCGACCGCAAACGGCGGGGCCAGAACAGTAGTCTTCTCAGGCGACATCGGCCGCTGGGACAAGCCCATACTCAACGATCCGACGGTCTTCGCCGAGGCGGATTACGTCGTGATGGAATCCACCTACGGCGACCGGCTTCACGAGGATCCGCAGGACATCGACACCATGCTGACGGGGGTGATTCGCTCGGCGGCACACGCGGGCGGCAACCTGGTGATACCGACCTTCGCCATAGAGCGGGCGCAGGAAGTGCTGTATCACCTCAACCGCCTCTTCCTCAAGGACGAGATCCCCCGCCTTCCGGTGTTCATAGACAGCCCGATGGCTCTCGAAGTCACCCAGGTCTACAAGCGCCACCGGGAGCTCTTCGATGACGAGATGACAGATCTTGTCAATCGGGGGCAATCGCCCTTCAGCTTCCCCGGTCTCAGGATGACCGCCTCCATCGAGGAATCCAAGACCCTGAACAGCCTCCGCCGCAGCGCCGTCATCATGGCAGGCTCCGGCATGTGCACCGGCGGCAGAATCAAGCACCATCTGGCGGCCAACATCGGACGGCCGGAAAGCGTGATCCTTTTCGTCGGCTACCAGGCGGAGGGCACGCTGGGTCGCGAGATCGTGGAGGGCGCCCGGGAGGTCAGGATACTGGGCGAGATGCACGCGGTGAGAGCAAGAGTGGTCCAGATTCAGGGTTTCTCGGCCCACGCCGACCGGGCCGAGCTCTTGCGGTGGGTGTCGGGCATCTCCAAGCCCCCGCGCCGGGTCTTTGTGACCCACGGTGAGGCCGCGGCCTCGCAGTCCTTCGCCGACACGCTCGCCCGGGAGAAGGGCTGGGCGGTCTCGGTCCCTCGATACGAGGAGAGGGCAGATCTCGCTTGAGCGATCGCGCCGGACGATCGCCCGCCCCCCACACGGTCGGCCTTCACCGGACCCAGGCGTAACCCAGCTTGGCGAAGAAGGTGCGGTCGGTCTGCGTGGTCTTCGTCGCGCCGGCCCCGTAGTAGTTGTCGGAGTAGCCGACGAAGAAGACCGTCTGCGGGTTGATCTTGTATGAGAAGAGCACCTGACTCGCCAGGGCGGTCTCCTCGGGAGTGACTTCCTCCGCGTAGAGGCCGGCCTGGTAGTCGTAGTGCTCCTGCTGAAGGATCGCCCTCAGGAAGGCGCGCCGCGTGAACTGGTAGACCGCTCTTGCCTGCAGGATGTTGGCCGTGTAGAGCCTGCCCGCCTCGACATCGAGCCTCTCGTAGAAGTGCTCGACGCGCAGGTTGAGGTGACGCCCGGCCATCCATTCAAGACAAGGCCCGAGCCTCAAGACGTCCCCCTGTCGCACGTTGTCGTAATCGATCTCGCGACCGATTTCGGCCTCCAACTCGGCGTAAAGGCTGCCCGTCGGCCACGCGCCGGTCTCCACATGCACGACGCTGGTGTTGAAATCCTTGCCCCCGTAGGCGGTCTCCCGGAGGCCGCCCCAGACGTCCACGCGGGCCTGGTGGGGACCGTTGTAGTCGAACCAGAAGGTCAGGGCACGGCCTACCTTTCGCCAACCGCTGGTGTGCTCCGCCTCGATGCCCGAGCCCACGTTGAGCATGTTCCACCAGTGGTCGGGCTCCCGGTGCCAGGTGTAGCCCCAGCCCGCCTCGGCGTAATGGAAGTCCGCGTGAGGCATGAACCCCAGGTCGGCGCGAAAGCCTTTGTCCACGGTGCGGTGGACCGCGTACCAATCGAAGCCCCGGGAGTTGTGCTCGTAGAGAACGTCGAACGCGGTCCCGCCGAAGCTGCCGACCGGCTCTTCGAGCTGCGGCAGGTCCGCCCCCTCGCAAGGCTCCACCACCGACCAGTCAGGGTATCGCGTTACCGACGTCACCGCCTGGCACTGAAGGCGGTCCCGCGAGGTCAGCCTTACGAAGCCGTCAATCCCCGCCACGCGATTGTAGTAGGTCTCGGCGTCGCGGTCGTAGCTCTCCCGGTCGGTCAGGGTAAGTCCCACGCTGGCCGAGCTGGCGAGGTCCCGGCGATAGCGCAGCACCGTGCCGAGGCAACCTGAATTCAGCGCGGTCTCGTCGGACTCCTGGCTCGCCGGAAAGACCAAATTGGTGATCTTGTCGTCCACCGCGAAGAAGCCGATCGCGTTTGCCCCTTCCTTGCCGGTCACCTTGAGACCCCAATTGGGGTCGGCCAGCGAGCGCGTTCGCACCAGATTGAACCGGGTGCGGAAGACGTCCGCCCCTTCAAGAAAGAAGGGCCGCTTCTCGGCGTAGTCCAGGGCGAACTGCCGGTTGACGCTCATCTGGACGGCGTCGGCCTCGACCTGCGAGAAGTCCGGATTGATGGTCGCGTTGAGCGCGATGTTAGGGGTGAAGCCCAGTCGCGCGCTGAGCCCGGGGTCTAGCCTTCGCTCGCTGTCGACGAATCCGCCCGACGTCCAGGCTTCCCGCTCCTGGGCAAAGAGCGCCGAGACCGTGGGTGCGAGCTCGACGTTCCGGCCCGGGCTCGCTCCCGCGAAGCCGATGATCTTCTCGGCCTGGCACAGGTAGCAGATGTTGCTGCGGTCGCGCGGAAAGAGCGCCAGGCGGTGCTGGACGCTGCGCGGCCAGTTACGGATGGCGTCCAGACCCCAGATCTGGTCCTCGGCGCTTCGTTGGAAGCGCAGCGCCTCGAAGGGTATCGACATCTCTACGGTGTAGCCGTCGGAGGTGATGCGGCCGGAGGAGTCCCAGATCGGGTCCCACTCGCAGCTCTCGCTGCCCTCGATCTCTATGTTCTCGGCCTGGATGCCCAGGGGGTTGGCAAAGAAGAGCAGGGACCGGCGCTGGTCGTTGAAGGTGTCCAGGTTCAGGGCCACCCAGTCGTCGTTAAACAGGTTGTCGCGGTCGCACACGCGCGCCCGGATCGCCGATGGATCGGGATCGTACGCCCTGAAGCCGACCAGAAGATGGCCGCTGTTGTAGGCCAGCAGCACCTCGGTGCGAACCTCGGCGGGGATGTTCTCGCCGGGCGAAACCTCGTAGTCCAGCGTGAGCACCAGGGCCTCGCGCCAGGCATCCTCATCCAGCACTCCGTCAACCCGGATGCCCCCGCCAACGTTGGGAACTCGATGGGGCGCCTTGGGCGCAGGCGCATCTTGCGCGGCGGCCGGCCGGCCGGGCCCGTCGCCGGCCCCATC
>JBAQHK010000279.1:0-20950 GCA_049288275.1 bacterium
CGATGCTGCCCAGGAGAAAGAGCGTGGAGATCGTAGGATCGCTTTGACACTCCGACGCGATGAGGCTCTTGACCTCAGGCACGGTCGCATCTGCCGAGACAGATCGGCGCTCGACTCGATATCCGTCGCGTATCATGTCCAGCTCCAGCCGGGCGATCTCGGCCGACAGGGGGGAGGCCACAGCATCGTCCACCAGCAGCAGAACCGTCCCGAGGCTGTCTGGAGCAGGGTAGCGGATGCCGGCGAAGATATGGCCGAACTTGGGAGACGAGTAGGGGCCGCCCTGGGCCAGGGTGTCGCCAGATGCCGTGTCGGTCAGGTCCCAGGTGGTTTCGCTTCCGAAGATGTCCAGAGTGATGTCCACCACTAGCAAGCTGCAGGGACTCTCCGGCGTCCCGACGACAAACGACGCCGTTTTGGACGTCCGGAAAGCCCCACCCGAGGCGTAGGTCACCCCGCAACCGCTCACTCTGTAAGAGCCCTGGCTGTAATCGCAGCAGATGCCGTCACCCCAGGAGTCGTAGATGCTGAACTTGACTGACGAGCCGCTCTGGACCGCGACGGTGTCGCTTATAATACCCCGGGTCTTCTGAAAGCTGTATTCGTAGGCCTCGCCGACCGCCACAGCCTCATCGCTGAAGGAGGTGGCGGTCCCGGCAAGCACGGCAACGGGATTGCCCCAGGTCGTGTCTCCGACCGCCTTCTTGAAGACGCGGTACTCGCTCGCCGTGGCGTCCGCCCGCCAGGTGAAGTCTATCCGCGGCGGCGCCTCCTCAGCCGCCACGCTTGCCTCGACCGCGTAGTCTCTGACCCCACTGGAGCCCTGGCAGACCAACCCGAGCACTATGCTCGCCGCAAGTCCACCAATCACACACCACCAACGCCTACTAGCGAAACTTCCCTTCATGACGCCGATCATCAGCCTGACCCTCCAACCCAGTCCTGCGAGACCACGGCACTATAACCACAGAACGGGTGGGTGCACAGGCCCAAGTGCAAGTACGGGGGAGCGGTGGGACCGAGAGGATTCGAGTTCGGGCGGCCCGCCGGGCTGGTCCAAGTTGACATAATGCAAATTATGCGACCTTGCAACTCACCGCCAACAGCCTCACCCAGTAACCGCACATCCTACAGGGTCCTCCACATCTCGGCTTCGAAGTTCACGGTGGGCGCAATAACGCAGATCAGCTCGTGGAAGGGCCTTCGTTCAAGGACTTTGCCCTCGCGTACCACGGCCACACGGAAGGCGAAGGCCTCCCCCGGGCCGACCCCGATCACCGCAAAGGGCACGGCAGCCTCTATGCATTCAAGGGCAGCGGCCCTTACCAAATCAGCGTATTCGGGTGGGCCTACCGCGAGCCCAGGGGCTTCGGGTGACCTCGGGCCGGGCGCCTGCAGGGTCAGGCAAAGCTCCCGGGGCGCCTCGAATTCCAGGCGCAGGGCCAGCGCGGCGAAGTCTCGGGCCTGGGGCGAGACGCCGGTATCTACCCTGACGTAGAGGGTTTCGTTGTCGAAGCCGAAGTAAACGGCGGTTATGATCGGGGTCACCGGCGTGTGGCGGGAAACGTCCCTGTAACTCTCATAGAGCCCCGCCAGGCGCCATTCGTAGAAGGTCGTGACCCTGCCATCAAGCACCGGCTTCATGATCGCAGCGGGCTCAAAAACGAAGGCCGGTCCCTTCTGCCTGGTCATCAGGGGATGAAGCGCCGCCGGCGGCGTTCGCGTCCCACATGCCTCATAGATTCTCCTGATGTGCGACCTGAACAAGGCGTCGTATTCAGGGTTGTGACGGCTTACGTGGTCGCTCCCGTACCACCAGAACCAGTCGCTGCCTTCAGCCGCATAGACGCTCTGCCAGCCCGCCCGCCGGTCGCCCTCACTGATCCGGTCGGCCTGGGCGACTAGTCGGCTGCGGGCCTCGGCAAGCATGTCCCAGGCAGAGTTGTCCTCGGCGCTGCCGATCCAAATGTCGAAGTCGGCATTGATCCATGAACCGGGATAAATACTTTTAAGACAAGGGGTTATGGAGCTTGTCTCAACAACCTCCGAGAGCAGCACGGTCTGGATCCACTCGGTGCGCTCAAGCGCTCCATAGAGCTGGCCCAGGAAGGCATCGCCGTCGCGGTCATAGAACTCCCAGCAGTTCTCGCCGTCCAACGCCAAAAGCACCAAGCTTGACCGGGTCTCATCCGCAAGGTCGTCTCTTATGGCGCCCAGCCTCGCCAGCAGGTCGGCCACGGCTTCGGCCGGCGACCAGGTGCTGTATTCGAAGCTGATGAGATCGGACAGCACCTTGTCCCTGAAGAAGACTGCGACCTCTCCCCCGTCGCAGGCAAAGCGGTGGGGCCTGTATAGCAGGTCCGGCCTGGTGACCTTTCCGGTTGCCGCGTCACGAACCGCCAGCCCCAGAGACCGCTCAAGAATGCCCTCATCGGTCGCGACCCAGCGCACGCCGGAGCGCGAGGCCAACCTCAGGGTCTCATCACTCACGCTTCCCTCGGGCGGCCACATGCCCACCGGAGCGCGTCCGAAGACCTCCCGGTGCAGTCCCAATCCCATCTTGATCTGGGCCTCCGCATCCTCAGGGACTCTGAGGGTCGCGACCGGCATCCTGACGTCCGGCCTCGAGGTCCGCGCGACAGTCGGGTCGCACAGCAGGGGCACGATCGGGTGGTAATATGGAGAGAAGGCTATCTCGATCTGACCTCGGTCGGAGAGCTCCTTGTACTTGGGAAGCGTCTCGCGCATGATCTGCATCTGCTTGTCCAGCAGCCCGCTCTTCATCGGCTCGCTGAACTGCCGCCCTCTGGCCAGAAGGTCACCCACAAGCGGATCGTCCTGGAGGATCGGGTCCATCCAGGCCAGGTTGGACCAGACTTGCAGATCAAGGAAGTCTTGCCTCGCGCACTTCCTGATCGCAGCCCGAGCCTTGTATTCGACGTCCAGCTGAGGACACTTGTCCAGCAGCGACCTGTACCTCGGATAGGGCTCGATCATCTTCTTCCTGTTGCCCAAGAAGGAGTCCTTGACCAGCGCGAGCTTCTCCTGATCGGTAAGGTCGCCTGGGCTCTTTGCCGCCAACTCCAGCTGCACCTCGTTGGCCCTGCCCGAGGCGTACTCCTGGATCTGTTCGATCAATATGGGAACTAGGTTGAAATTGGCCCTGATGCCGGGATGGGCATCAAGTCTGGCAGCCATGTCGTAGTAATCCTTGACGGTGTGCAGCCTGACCCAGGGAAGCCGGTAGACCCCGGTGCGCGGGTCTTTGTAGCACGGCTGGTGCATGTGCCAGAGAAACGCGACCCTCAGAGGCGCGAGACTCATCAGGTGTTCTCGAGCTTAGCCTGAATCTCCAGAAGGGGCATCTTGGCGAGGTTTGCCTGTCTCGAGTCGGGGTAGGCGTCTATCAGATTCTTGTATGCAGTCTCAGCCTGCTTCAGGTCCCCCGCCAGTTGGTAGCATCGCGCGGCGCCGAAAAGGGCATCCGGCGCCAACGGGTCATCGGAGTGCTCCCGCTCGACCTTGAGATAGCGTTCGGCGGCATCAGCGTACCTGCCCAACTCCTCCAGGCACTGCGCGACCCCGAGCTCGGCCGAAACCGTGAAGCCGGGCCTGCGCTTTCTCTCGTTCAGGTACTGCTCGAAGAAGACCATGGCGCTGTCGTAGCGCGCGGTGCCGAAGTGGGCGTCGGCGGAGAAGAAGGTCGCATCGGAGTAGCTCCACGTGCCTCTGAACCGCTCCCTGATGCTGGCATAACCCTGGAGGGCGCCAGTGAAATTGCCCTGCTTGAGCTCGAGCGTAGCTCTGGCAAGCATGGCCTGGGCCTCAACCTCCGCCGCTGCGCGCTGACGCACGGCGAACATCGCAACCAGGGCGATTATCCCCAGCACGATCACGACGCCAAGAATTCTCCTGGAGTGCAGCCGCGCGTACTCGACGGCTTGAACGAGGAACTCCGCGACCTTGTCTTCCTTTATCTCTTTTCGGGTAAGCCTCTTGTCATGCTTGGCCAATACGTTACCTCCGCGATTGGAATAGAAAGTAGCATCTGGCCCCGCCAATGGCAAGGCTTTTTTGGATCCCCCAACGCCCGCCCAAAACAGCTTGACAAACTGCCGGGCTGTGCGAATACTGCGTCCGAGCATAGGTGCCCTGCCCAGGGACTTCACCTCAAACGAGGTGTCTTATGCCCGCCGAATGTGGGCTC
This sequence comes from bacterium, assembly GCA_049288275.1. GTDB lineage: Bacteria > Arandabacterota > Arandabacteria > Arandabacterales > Arandabacteraceae > JBAQHK01. The sequence goes on from JBAQHK010000279.1 coordinate 4,208, forward strand.
CACCCGCGCCGGCGCTTCCACGCGCGCGTCCGGGCGGTCGCTCTTGGCGTCACCCTGCTGCTTGTGCTCTTCGAGGCCTTGCTGGGACGGCGCCTTCCCCAACAGCCCTACAGCGGCATCGTACTCAATGACCTCTCGGTGGAGCGCGTCGCCCGGGGCTCGCCCAGCGAAGCGGCGGGCTTCGCCAAGGGCGACAGGGTGATCGCGGTCAACGGCATCCCTTGCTCCAGTCTCAGAGACGTCTCCCATCTTATGTCGCGGGCCGGACCCGGGGACACCGTCACCTACGAAGTCGCGAGAGGCTCCAGAGTCCTCACGCTCCCCCTCACCCTCGCCAGGCCCCCTCTGGCCGAGGTCCTCCGCAAGTCAATGCTCATCCTGGTCGGACTGAGTTTCGTGGCCATAGGACTGGTTGTCTACTTCCGGCGTTCCGACAAACTGGCGCTGGTCTTCTTCCTGCTGTGTCTCGCTTTCGGCCTGGTGCTGGTCAACATCGTCAACTTCGAGATCTCCTCGGCCAGGCACGCCTACAAGGCGGTGATTTATGACCTCCTGGTGCTTGCCCTGCCCGCTCTGTTCTTGCACTTCTTCATGCTCTTTCCCGAGCGCAGCCCGATTCTCGGTCGGCGCCCCGACCTGGAGTACTTGATCTATCTGCCGGCGGCCGGTTTCGTCGCCTTCTCGGAGTATTTCAACTTCATGATCTTCGCGCGAGGCAAGGCCTACCCCGGTGCGACCGGTGTCCTCCAGAACGCAACTGCGGTCTACTTCGCGGTCTTCGTGGTGCTCGGACTGGCGGCCTTCCTGCGCTCCTACAGGCGAGCCAAGGCTCCGGCAGTGAGAAGGCGACTGAGGCTTGTGGTGTGGGGAACAATCGCGGGGATTGCCCCCATAGTGTTTGTGCGGATTGTCCTGAGCATCGGTCCGTCGGTGGAGCTGCCGGGCGAGCGGCTGGTCTTTCTCCCGCTGCTGTTGGTGCCCACGGCGTTCGGGCACGCGATCGTCAGGTACGGGCTGATGGACCTGGAGATCGTCCTCAAGCGCAGCCTGGTCTACACCGTTCTCACCGCTGTGCTTGCGGCCGTCTACTTCGTGGTGGTCTACGGCATCGGCAGGCTGGCCTCGAAGTTCGTGGGCAGCGTCGACCTGCTCTTTTCGGTACTGTCGATCTTCTGCATAACCCTGCTGATATCGCCTTTGAGGTCCAGGATCGGAGCCAGTGTGGACAGGATATTCTTCAGGGACGAGTACAACTATCGCAGGGTCTTGAAGCAAATAAGCCACTCGCTTGCCGGGATGGTCGATCTGGAGCATCTGCTGGGCTTCCTGACCACTCGCGTGGGCGAGGTCCTGCATGCCGGCGCCGTGGCCATCTATCTTGAGGACGCCACGATGTCCCGGTACACCGTCCGGTGCGCTGCCGGAGTGGACACGCGAGACCTGAGACCGTTGCCCGCGGACGGGGCCCTCGTGGAATGCCTGGCCTCCAGCGGTGAGGCTCTCAACGTGGAAAGAGATCTCGCCATAGATCGGCCTCTGCCCGTCGGCCCGCGCGAGCTCGAAGCGCTGTCGCCGGCGAGACCGGCCCTGATCGTGCCTCTGGTTCACAAGTCCAAGCTGCTGGGGTTCATGTCCATAGGCCGGAGAACCGTGGGCAGGTATTACGCGGCAACCGACGTGGAGCTCATAGAGACCCTGTGCGACCAGGCGTCGGTGGCCATAGAGAACGCCAGGCTCTATCTGGAAACCGTGGAGAAGCAGAAGATGGAACAGGAGCTCGAGGTCGCCCGGGAGATCCAGCGCATGCTGCTTCCGAAGTCGTTCCCGGAGATCCGCGGCCTGAGGACCCACGGCGTGAACATACCCAGCAAGCACGTGGGCGGCGACTACTACGACGTGATCCCGCTGGGTGCAGCCAAAGTCGCGGTGACCATCGCCGACGTGTCCGGCAAGGGCGTCCCCGCCGCCCTGCTGATGGCGTCGTTGCAGAGCAGTCTCAGGGCCGAGGCCCAAGGCTGGCGGAAGCCGTCGGAGGTCATGACCGTGCTCAACGAGACCATCTTCGAGCACACCTCGGGTGACACCTTCGTGACCGTATTCTACGGCGTGATCGACTTCGAACGCAGGATGCTCACCTACTCGAGCGCGGGCCAGACCCCGCCTTACATAGTGCGCAAAGACCTAAGCTTCGAGCGGCTGGACAAGACCGACATAGTCCTGGGAATAGAGAGCAAGGCCGGATACCATGACCACGTTGTTCCCCTTTTCCGGGGAGATCTTCTCTTCCTGTATACCGACGGCATCACCGACGAACTCGACCGCAGCGACGAGCCCTTCGGAGAAGACAGACTGCTTGCCCGGCTCGTTGAGGGTAACGGCCTCGACCTTGAGACCATAGTCCAGCAAGTCTACGATGCCGTGGTCGCGCACACCCAGGGCAAGCCCCAAGACGATCTCACGGCCCTCGCGATCCGGATAGAAGCCCTCAACACCTGGCCCCCGAGCGTGCCCCTGCAAAAAACAGCTAAATCCTGGCTGTAAGCCTCCCGAAAGAGAAGCTGGGCGGACCAAAACCGAATCGAACACCTCAAGAAGGGGGGCGAATTCGATGTTGACCATCGGGCAGTTCCTCTTGTTTGAATTGGTGTGCGACATCATCGATCTGTTCTGGTGGCTCAAGTAGTATCGAGGCCCGGAAGGAGCCGGACCCACATCAGGCCCGCCGCCTGACCAGGAACCGCAGCAAGAGCGAGGCTCCCTCTCTCCGGAGGGAGCCTCACCACATTCCGGCCTGCGCCTTTGCTTGCCTTGCGCTGCCGGCTACCTACGATCCTCGATAGGCACTGTGGCCCCGCCTCGCCACCCGTTGTTGATGTAGATGCCCACAGCCTCCGAGAAGGCGCTCTCGTTGCCGGCTTCGTCTACCGCAGTGACCCTGAAGCACACGGCCTGTCCCATCACGGGCACGTGGTCGTAGTACCATGGGCACGCAAGAACACGGGCCGTCGCCTGGGCTAACTCGGCGTCGCCCGAGGATCTGTAGATCAGGTAGCCCGCCAAGTCGGCCTCGGCGTTCTGGTCCCATGAAACCCTGACCAGATCGCCCCCCTGATGCTCCACCGCGATCCCGACCGGCGGGTTGGGGGCAACCGTATCCACCGCAGGGGTGGTCGGGTTGTCCTGTGAGCATCCGACAAACAGCACCAGCACCGTGGTCAAACCCAAAACAGCATGTCTGATCGCTCCCATTGCGAAATGTCACCTCCCGTGTTGACAGTCTTGGAGCTGGAAGTCCCTCGTACTCCCCTGGGCGTAATCAGCAAGAAACATACCATGCTCCTGCGGGTGCCATCACTCTAACGCTATGGAATGGCGCCGGTTAGCCCTCAGAGCCGGCGGGGTGGCCTTCGGGGTTGTCGCTTTACGCACGAAGCATGCGGACTGCAATGCAAAGCGCAGCCCGAGGCCCCTGGGTGGTCAGGGCATCTTGATCACTGTGAGCACGGTGGGCTTGGATCCGCCGCGGAGCGCGGCGAAGTAGACACCAGGAGGAGCACGGCGGCCGTCGGCGTCCCGACCATCCCACACCAGCTCGGACACCTGCGGGCCGGATGGGCTCAGGGCCGCGACCATCCTTCCCTCCACGTTGTAGATTGTCGCGCCCGCCAAGGCCCCGCCGGTCTGACCGAGGCTGAAGGTCTTGATTGCGAGAAGATCCCTGAAGGGGTTGGGAGCCACGTAGAACCTCACTTTGGCCCCCCACATATCCGGCAAGGAAAGAAAGAACTCCCTGAGCCCGGCCACGGTCTGCGGCATCGCCAGGTCGTGATTTTCTATGCCCGACCCGCACTGTGCGAGTCCGCCGCCAAAGAGGCTGCGGAAGTCCTCGGCGAATATCTCATGCAGCCTGGAGGCATGATCCTGCGCCGACCGAGCTGCGCCCAGGTCGAGGTCTCTCAGGGCCGCATACTGGCGCCACCCCGGATCGTCGCGGCCGGGCAGCAAAGCGTGGTGAACCAGGTGACCAACCTCGTGGGCGACTGTGTAGTGCACGTGCGCCGTAGGATACCCGATCCTGCCGGGTGACAGAAAGACCACCGAGCCCTCGGTCGAAGACTCCGCCAGGCCTTGCCTGGGCGCCGGCAGAATTACCACCTGCGCCTTGAGGCCGTCCAGGGGATAGCCTATCTGGGCCAGCGCCTCCAGGACCTCGGTAAGAGGCATCGGCCAGTAGAGCCCGGCCCGGTCCAGATCAATCGCGTACCTTCGGGCCCCCGGTATCTCCAGATAGGTTGTGGCTCCCTCCCGCACGCACATGGCCGCCACTTCCTCGGGCGGATAGACCGCGATCCCGCCCACCAGCGTGCCCGATGCCGCGCCGACACCCGCGGCCGCGGCGATCAAGGCCAGTCCCAGCGCTGGCGCGACCGCCCAGGCGGCGAGTGATCCCGGTTTGCTCATATCAGGCCTCCAAAAACGCACGGGCTGCCGAATTTCAGAAGCGATTTTCGGCAGCCCGGTTATCCTCGAAGATACCAGAGCTTTGCGGAGCGCCCGCTCCGCCCTTTCGCTATCGCTCCAAGGTCTCCCTTGAAGCCCCACGCACTGCAATTATACCACGGCCGGGGACGGAAGTCAACTCAGGCCAGAGGGTCGGAGCGAACCCGATGGGACACCGAGCTCACTGCTTGGGGATTGGAAATTGGGGGCGGGCGGGCGCCGGCCCTATTGGGCTCGCAGACTCCAAAGCAGGCGATCCGCCAGCGTGAGAACAATCTGCGGAGACCAACTCAGGCATCCTGCCTCTCGCATCACGCCGCAGACCAGACGTGCCGCCAGCAGAGACTGGGTTTGGGCCTCCAGGGCTCGAGCCGGCTCAGACATCGACACCGGCTCTCTCCTTGTCCACACCGATCATCCTTATGCCGTCGACGTATTCCACCGCTGCCGGTTCTCGAAGCGAGCGCAACCGGTCCAGCACCGCTTCGATCTCGCGACACTCATCGTCAATCCTGGTCACGGTCTCCAGAGCCTCCGGGTCGACGACCTCCGAGTTCCTCAGGAAGCGCGCAGCGGCCTGGATGCCGGCCAGGCTGTTGTTCACCGTATGGTTGATGCTCACCACCACCTCGCCGATCGCAGCCAGACGTTCCGCTCTGACCAGGTCCTTCTGAGTCTTCGTCAAGAGGTCATTGAGATGTTTGAGTTCGGTGACTTTGTATTCCAGGGCCTGGTTGGCGGCGGTAAGCTCGTATATCAGCCGCGCGTTTTCCAGGGCCAGGAAGCGTCTCTCGAGGGCCTTCTCGATGTGCGCCACGATCTGCGTGGACGTCAGCGGCTTGGTCAGGTAGGAAATCGCCCCCTTGTGCATGGCGTCCACCGCGGACTTGACCGAAGCGTAGCCGGTGATCATCATGAACTGCGTGAGCGGAAAGGTGCTCTTGACCTCGCTCAAGAGGTCTATGCCCGCGACCTCGGGCATCTCAAGATCGCAGATCACCAGATCGTACTCCTTGGAGGTTGCCGCCAGCAGGGCCTCGCGCGAACTGGAGAACAGGTCGGGCGCGTAGCCGGCGCGCCTCAGGACCTCTCCCAAGAGCGCCACTATGTCCTCGTTGTCGTCGACTACCGCTATCCGGGCCTCGTGCCTCGCGGTCACCGGTCTCTCACCTCCGACTGGCTCCTACTGCCTTCCTTGCTGTGGCAACCAGACGCGGAACGTGCTGCCTACGCCGGGCCTGCTCTCGGCCTTTATGCTGCCGCCGTGAGCCTCGACGATCATCTTGGCAACCGGCAGTCCCAGGCCCGCGCCGTTGAAGCGCCTGGTGCCGGTCATGTCCAGCTGAGTGAAGCGATCGAACATGCTGGGCAGCTTCTCCTCGGGTATGCCGACTCCCTTGTCGCTGACCGAGATCTCGATCCCGTCGGGATCGTCGGTGTCTGTCGATGCGATGTCCACGACCGAGGAAGCCAGGCTGAACTTCACGGCGTTCTCCACCAGGTTGCCGATCGCGACCCCGAGCTTCTCGCGGTCTCCGCGGATCGATCTCGCCGGCGTGCAGCTTACCGACACCGTCACTTCCCTGCTCCTCGCGAGCGTGTCCAGCCGGGCGACCGTCTGCCGCACCATGTCGGAGACCTCGATCTCCTCGTCTGCTATGAGGAGCCCGCCGGTGTTGGCCTCGCTCATCAACAGCAGGTTCAAGATCAGCATCTCCAGCCGGCCGAGGTTGTCGCTCATGGCGTGCAGCCAGGTCTTCTCGACCTGCTCCACCCTGGTACCCGAAGCCCAGGCTTGGGTCAGCATGGTGAGGTATCCTTTGAGCGACGTCAGCGGCGTCCGGAACTCGTGGGACACCGAGCTTATTATGTCGGACTTGATCTGATCTATTTCCACCATCTTCCTCATCAGGTGCGACAACCCCAGGTTCTCCCGCGACAGCCTTCGCCTTTCCAGTCCCAGGTTCACGGTCTTCTCGAGGTCATGCACCGAGAAGGGCTTGACCACGTAGTCGTAGGCGCCCTTCCTCAGGGCTTCGACCGCCGACTGAACGCTGGCGTATCCGGTCATTATCACCACAACCGTCTGAGGGTCGACGTCCAGCACATGCTCCAGCAGCTCGACGCCGTTCATGCCGGGCAGCCTCAGGTCGCTGACCACAACGCCGAAGGTCTTCTCGTGGACCAGGGCCAAGGCCTGCCGCGGGTTTGTCGCGGCCTCGACTTCGTAGCCCTTCATCGAGAGAAACTCCGACAGCGCATCGACCAGACACTCCTCGTCGTCGACCACCAGAACCCTTCGCTCGCCGTCCGGGGTCTCACGAATGGAAAGCAGTTCCTTCTCAATCACATCACTGGACGGCGCGTAGCTCGTGGCACCTTTCTGTCCCACCGTAGTCACCCCTCGGTCTAATGAGTTGACACCAGTTCACGGCCCATCGTGTGACCCGACGCGGCCGCTGAGGCCTCGATTCCACTCTGATCCTTCTCGGCGAGCGTGGCCAGCAGCACCTCGCGGGTCGATCTCAGCCGGCCCCTCAGGCGCAGCATGGCCTTGGTGTGTATCTGGGAGATCCTGGACTCCGATACGCCCAGCGTCCGCCCGATCTCCTTGAGGGTCATGTCCTCGTAGTAGTAGAGGGCCAGAACCGTCCTCTCCTTGTCCGGCAGATTGAGGATCGCCTTGGCCAGCGTGTCGCGCATCTCTTCGACCTCTATCTGCGTCGACGGCGAGTCGCCGTTTCTGGCCGAGACCAGATCGATTATCCTGGTGGTCTTCTCGCCGTCCTGGTTTCCGACGAAATCGTCGAGCGAGATCAACCCGGCCGAGGCCACCTCCTCGGTCAGGGTCCTCAGCTCGTCCACGGTGATGTTCATTTGATTGGATATCTCATCGTCGCTGGCGGGCCTGTGCAGCTCGCCCTCCATATGGCTGTATGCGTCCTCCAGCTGCCGCGCTTTCCTCCTGACCGATCTGGGGACCCAGTCCAGAGATCTCAGGTCATCCACCACCGCGCCGCGAATCCTCGAGACCGCGTAGGTCTCGAACTTGGTGTCCCGGTTTGTGTCGTACTTCTCAATCGCGTCCAACAGTCCCACGACGCCCGAGCTGACGAGATCGTCGACCTCCACAGAAGGGGGAACCGACATGGACATCTTGCCGGCGACGTACTTGACCAGATACAGGTACCGGCCGACCAGCGCGTCCCGTGTGGCGTTGGATCTTGTCTCAACGTAGTCCGCCCACAGGTCCGTCAGGTCTTGCTCGGTCATCTCGGTGCGAGTCGTGCTCATCGTTTCACCGTCCTTGTTGTGTGCTCCGACCCAGGTTTCCGAACCGAGATATCCCAATTGCAACAGGTATGCCGACCCGACTGCGGATGTTCCACGGCGGGGTGAGACACATAAGCCTTGGGAATAGCAGCAGTTAGAGGAACCGGCGAGTCTTGGGGACCGGCCCCGGACCGGGCGAACTTGTCGCCGAGGGCATTCCTCGATGTAATCCCCTGCAATCTAATAGGTTACAGGCGCACGGCACTCGGCTTGCTTAGCATGGGGCGGCCAGTTTGTTACCACCTGCAGACCGCCGAGCGGGTCGGATCGGCGCTCGATCAGACGGGGTCGAAGAGAGGTGAGTGCCCGGAGAACCAAGCTGCCGGCGGCCTCAGCGGATGCAAAGATCGCCAACGCTTGGCTTGATTGGTGGCGGGTTGCAGAGTGGCCAGATATTGGCCGGGTGGCTAACCTTGGATCAGTCCCAGGCCCTTGATCTTCTGCCTGAGAGTCTGCCTTGAGATGCCCAGGGCCTTGGCCGCTTTGCTCTTGTTGCCGTCGGCCCACTTGAGGGCCTCCGCGACGGCTCGCCCTTCGGCCTCCTTGAGGGTCATCGGCCGGGCACCGGACTGACTTGAGCTCAAATCCAGCACTCCGGCTGAGCTCTTCTCGACTATCTCGCGGGGAAGGTGCTCCGCCAGGATCAGATCCTTGCTCTCCAGGAGAATCGCCCGCTCAATCACGTTTCTCAGTTCCCGCACGTTGCCGGGCCAGTCATACGCCATCATAACGCCCACCGCCTCCCGCGACAGCCCCCGCACCGACTTGGCCAGCTCCTTGTTGAAGTGCTCGATGAAGTAGGTGGCCAGAATCGGAATGTCCTCCTTGCGCTCCCTCAAGGCCGGAACGTAGATCGGTATCACCATCAGGCGGAAGTAGAGGTCGTCGCGGAAGTCGCCATGATCCTTGGCCGCGCTCAGGTCCCTGTTGGTAGCCGCTATGATCCTTGTTGAGACCTCGATGTCCTCGACGCCTCCCACCCTCCTGAAGCGCTTGGTCTCCAACAGCCTCAGCAGTCTGGTCTGCAGGGCGTAGGGCATCTCGCCGATCTCGTCCAGAAAGAGGGTTCCCCCCTCCGCGAGCTCGACCAGCCCCTTCTTGCGGGCCTTGGCGTCGGTGAAGGCGCCCTGCTCGTAGCCGAAGAGCTCACTCTCCAGCAGGTTCTCCGGCAGAGAGGCGCAGTTGATTTCCATGAAGGGCTTGCCCTTGCCGCCGCCCTTGAAGTGAATCGCCTTGGCCACCAGCTCCTTGCCGGTCCCGCTGTCGCCCTGGATCAGCACCGTTGAGGCTCTGCTGGTCGCAATCTTCTCAATCACCGCCGCGATCTCGCGCATGCACTCGCTGGAGCCTACCACGAATCTGTCGGTCTCCCTGTAGCCCACGACGATCTGCATCACGGAGCGCGCTTCGCGCTTGAGCCTTGCGCTGTATAGGGCACGGTCGATAACTTCAAGCAGCTTCGCCGGCTCGACCGGCTTGGCCAGAAACTGATAGGCGCCCAGCCTGGCGGCCTCGAAGGCCGCTTCAGCGTCGAGGCTGCCCGCCAGCATGATGATCGCGGTGTCCTTGCTCAGGCGCCTTGCGGACTTGAGGAATTCCAGGTGATCCAGATCGGCGACGTCGGCGTCCGCGACAAGCACGTCGATGTCACCTCGACTCAACAGGTCAAGACCGGCCTCGGGGATGGCGCTCCTGATCACATCGTAGTTCAGCCTCTCCAGGGGCTCCGAGATCCCGGCCAGCAACTCGCCGTCCTCGGCCAGCACTACGATCCTGAATCTCCAGCCGGGTTTGTCCGCCATCAGCCTGTCTGCTCCGTTGGTTTTGGTCCGAGCCATACTATGCACAAGGCTTGAATAAGTCAATCGGTAACAGAGACGGGCAAGAGAGAAGGCGGGCGTGAGCCGGGAGGCCCTATCCGAGAAGCCCTTCTTCCAGGAGGCGGCAGGCCAGCAGGTGAGACAGATGCCCCGAGTCGTAGTAGCCGGAGGACACCCTCATTCGGGCGGCCTGAACCTTGTCGTAGCGCACGTAGAGGTTTTCGCTGCGGATCGCGTCGGCCATGGACTTGCACTGGTCCGCCACCGATGCCGGAACGCGCAGGTGGGCCCGCCCACCCGTGATCTTATCCGAGTCCACCGGAGCCTCCGTTGTCCGGCACCCTGCCGTGACCTTCGTGGCTGATCTGACCGTTGAGGTGGTTGGTCAATCGGTCCTTGCGCGGCGTCTTTGCGACCACGTGCCCGTTCTCACGGACGATCGCTTCGTAGACCTCTCTTCGGTGCACCGGGACCTGCTTTGGAGCGTTGATTCCGATCTGCACCTGTTCGCCGCGAATGTCGACCACGATCACTTCGATCGCGTCGCCTATCATGATCCGCTCGTTGCGCTTGCGGGTGAGTATAAGCATCTACTTCGCCTCCCCGGACGACGGTCTGCCTGCGGCCTGGACCTCACGCTCACCCGCATCCCCCGCGGGCTCGTCCTGAATCACGAAGTACCGGTCCAGATTGGTTATCTCAAGCACCCGCTTGACCCGCTGGCTGACACCGGCGAGCACGATCGAGCCGCCCGCGGACGACATGGACTTGGCGTTGCCCACCAGCGTGCCCAGGCCGGAGCTGTCGATCGCCCCCACCGAGGAAAGGTCAAGGACTATCCTTCTCGAACCGTCGGCGATCAGCGACTGGATCGCCTGCCCGACCACGCTCGCCGAATACACGTTGATGGCTCCGACGATCTCAATCATCGTGGTGGAATCCGAGTTTGTGGTCAGTATCTTCAGAGTCCTTCACCTCCACGATTAGTATCGGCAGGACCCGGGGTGGGCTGAAACCAAATCTGCTACTTTTCCTCTTCGGTCTTCTCGGCGGCCCAGATCTCGTCCTCGAGCACGGTGCGGGTGACGCGCATGACCTCGTCGAGGGACGTGACGCCGGCCTCCACCTTGTCTATGCCGTCCTCGAACATGGTTCTGAATCCGCCCTGACGGGCCGCGCGTTTGATGTCCTGCTCGCTGGCGCGTTTCACGATCAGGCGACGGATCTCGTCGTCCATCACCACAAGCTCGTATAGGCCGACCCGGCCTTTGTAGCCGGATCCTGAGCACTTGTCGCAGCCCGCGGGCTTGGACACTCCCTTGACCTTCCTCACCTCACCGGTCTCGGGCACCAGCAGCTCCACGGTCTGGACCTGCGTTGCGCATGAGGGGCAGAGCCTGCGAACAAGCCTCTGCGCCACCATTGCGGAAACCGAAGATGAGACAAGGAAGGGCTCGATTCCCATGTCGACCAGTCTGGTGATGCTTGAGACCGCGTCGTTGGTGTGCACCGTAGTGAAAACCAGGTGACCGGTGAGGGCCGCCTGGATTGCTATCTCAGCGGTCTCGACGTCGCGGGTTTCCCCGACCATGATGATGTCCGGGTCCTGTCTGAGGATGGCCCTCAAGCCGCTGGCGAACGTGAACCCGGCGACCGGGTTGGTGTGCCCCTGGTTGACTCCGGCGATCTGGCTCTCCACGGGGTCCTCCAGGGTCACTATGTTCTTCTCGGTGGTGTTGATCCGGTTCAGGGCCGCATAGAGCGTGGTGGTCTTACCGCTACCGGTGGGCCCTGTGACAAGGATGATGCCGTAGCTCAATCCCAGGATCTGGCTGAACTTGACCAGTATCTCCTCGTTCATGCCCAGGTCCTCGAGATCGATGGTGGTCCCCGCGCGCTCCAGAATCCTCATCACCACCTTCTCGCCGTGGATGGTGGGAAACGTGGACACCCGCAGATCGATCTTCCTGCCCTGGACGTTGACCGAGAATCTGCCGTCCTGGGGGATTCTCCTCTCGGCGATGTTGATCCGGGCCAGAATCTTCAGCCTGGATATCACCGCCGCCTTCAACATCCTGGGTATTATGATCTCGGGGTGGAGCACGCCATCCACCCTGTACCTTATCTCCAGCGCGCGATCGCTGGGCTCGGCGTGGATGTCACTGGCGCTCTTGTTGATCGCCCGCTCTATCATGAGGTTGACCAGCTTCACCACCGGCGCTTCCTGGCTGAGCTTCTGCGACTCCGCTACGTCGTCGTCCTCTTTGACCTCCTCCACCGCCTCGGCGCCCTCAGTGGTTAGATCCTGAATCGCGCTCATCACGTTGTCGGCCCCGCCGTAATACATGTCGATCGCCCCCATTATCTCGTTCATCCTGGCGACCAGAGGCTCGACTTCGCAGCCCGTGACGAACCTTATCTCCTTTATAGCCTCGGAGTCGGTGGGATCGGCCATCGCGATCGTGAGGTTCTTCTCTATCTTGAAAAGCGGAATCGCCTTGAGGTCTCTGGCCATGGACTCCGGTATCAGCGTGACCACCGACGGGTCCATCACGGTGGAGTCAAGGGTCACAAAGGGGATCTTCAATTGCTTGGCGAGGGCCTTGAAAATCTCGTCCTCGCTGGCGTACCCGTCCTGAACCGCCAGCTGCCCCAGCCGCATGTTGGTGGCTTCCTGCTTCAGCAGAAGGCGATCCAGGTCCTGCTCGGTGAGGATGCCCGTTTCAACCAGGATGGTTCCCAGCCTGTTCCTTGAAAGCCCGGTCTTTCTCATCGTCCTTGATCCTCAGTTTTCACTCGAGGTTATCCGAAGTGAGGCGCTCAAGACCGCTCTTGAAGGCGGGACAGTCGTAGCACCTCTTTTCCCCATGCACCTTGTCGCCCTGATCCCGAGAGCACGCGGTGCGGTCGACAAGAAAACACCGCCAATCGGTGCTCTCGTAGGCGCCGCATCGACGGCGCTCAGTCTCACCGCACCCTACGATCTCCCAACACCTCTGGGCCCGCGGGCACTCACCCCCGGGAGTCTTTGCCACCGCGAGACGGGCTAAGTCGGCGGCCTTCTCCACGGTTCCGATAAAGCCTAATACCTTGCCGCCTATTGAGTCCAGCGCGAATTTGGCCTGGTCCAGGGATTTCTCCCCCCGCCCCACCAGCTGTGCAAAGTCGAGGCCCTCGGCCTCCGCCACGGCGCACCCGGCAGCGCCACCGGCCCGGGTCTGGCCGAGGCAGGCGGTTCGGCTGCGCGACGCGCCCGCAGTTGGCGAGAGGGCGCCGAGCGCTCTCACGGCAATCGTGGTCAGGCTGACGGCCGCGCCGTCCTGGATCTCACTGGATGCGAGATGCCTCGCGCCGTCACTGATGCGGCGCATGGACTTCAGCACCCCGCTGCTGTCGGCCTTGTGTTCGAAACTGGAAGCCGCGATCTGCCTTGCAAGATTGCGCGACCACGCGAACGAATCGCGGATCTTGGCCAGCGCACCGCCGGTGTTGCGCACCAGAGCTTCGCCCCGCTCGACGCTCCGCATGCTCTTGCGCACGCTGTCCCCGACATTGGCGACGTTCTTCTCAACCGACTTCACGAGGTCGCTTATCTCCTTGGTCGAAGAGCTGGTCCTCTCGGCCAGACCTCTTATCTCCTCGGCGACAACGGCGAACGCCTTGCCGTGCTCGCCGGCCTGGGCGGCAATGATCGCCGCATTGAGGGCCAGCAGATTGGTCTCGTCGGTGATGTCCTCTATGACCTCGATGATCTTGCCTACCTCCTCGGACCAACGCCCCAGATCGTCTACGGCCGCGGCGGCGCCCTTCATGCTCCCGAGAATGGTCTGGTTCTCCTTCTCAAGCTGCTCTACCGTCTTCGCCCCTTCCAGCGCGACGCTGTTGGCGGCATCGGCCGAGGCCTCCAGCTCCTCGCCGTTTCGGGATATCTGCTGGAGATAGGCATCCAGCCCGGACATCGAGCATGCGGTCTCATCGATTGTCGAGACCAGCTCCTTCGCATCGTGGCTTACCTGAGAAACCAGCCGCACCAGGCGATCGTTCGCCGCGGCCACCTGCTCGAAGACCGATTCGGCCGGCCCGGCCTCGGCCCCCATCGCCGGTGTCCTCGCCGGCGGGCAACCGGCGTCCCCGTACGCCCTGCGAATCCCAGCCAGGGTCGAGCCGATCTCGGCACACGTCGCCGATAGATGCTCGATTGCCTCCAGGGTCTCACGCCTTGCGTCGGAGGTGATGTGTTTGGTGTGCGACATCACAGCGGCAAGGGCATAGGAAGTCTCAATCGCCTGGCGGCATTCCCCGGCCGCGCGTCTCATCCGGTTGGAGCGAGCGTCGGCCGCCAGCCAGGCCGCGAGACCGCCGCCGGCGAACACTGCCGCGCCCGCGGCCAGCGCCGAACCCCCCGGCGTCAACAGCACCAGGCATGAACACACCAGGGCAAGCGTGATGAGCAAGGTAACCATCCACGAGCGCAGCCTTCGGTTCGGCAAGCGTCCCCCCCGTTCTTGAGTCACACCAAACGCCTACAATCCCCTCAGAATATCGTCATTGCCTGCGGTCGACCTTAGCCGTTCCGGCGCTCGCCACCAGGCCGGCCGCGGCCTGCGGCGACACCTTTGTCTCGCGGCCCTTACGCAGCAGCCCACCCGGGTCCAGCAGGACCACGCGGTTGCCTCTCCATCGGAACGCGCTGCAGGTCGCCGACCGGACAGGGTCCCCAACGTCGTGAACCGCCTCAAGGTCACCTGGCGGGACCGCGGTCTCTCCGATTACATCATCAGCCCACAGCCCGCACCGCTCCGGAGCGCGCAGCGTAACAAGCTTGGGCCTCCCGGGAGACGAACGACCCTGGAGCCCAGGCGTCGCCAACAGCCCGTAACACATTCCCCTGACGAAGAAGATCCCCTCCCAAGCCTCACCCAGCAGTGGAAGCCTGGTAACGCGCCCCGCCGGCAGTATCTCGGCCAGCGCCTCCAGTGCCAGGGCATAGAGACCGGCCCGATTGCGGAATACCAGGACCCTGAGATCCCGATCTCGCCGCCACATCGCGCCTGATCCATTCGCCTCTGCGCTCGGGGCCCCAGCCGCGCAGTCACGTCTCAGGCCAAGCCGGGCGTTTCCTCTGAGGATCTCCTCCGGCCGCATTATCACCGCGGGCCTCCCGTCGTGGAGCTCGGTGGCGCCCGCGACGTATGCCGGCGCGCTCATTGCCGGTGGAAGTGGACGGCTCACGATCTCCACCTCTCCACCGACCTTCTCGACCACCAGGGCGCGCCGCCTCTCACCGATGCCCACCATCACCATCGATCTTGCGCCGGTCGGGCCCTTGACGGTTAGCATCTCCGCCAGCCTGCTTGCTGCAACCAGGCCTCCCTTGTACTCGAGGGCCCCCGATTGCGCGATTCTTACCGCGGCCCTCTGGTCAAGCCGCAGAACCTCTTCCACGCACGAAAGCGGCAGCGCCACGGGGACACCACTCTCCTCCACCAGCATTGCACGGGATACCGCAAGCGTGAGCGGCACCCATATCGAGAACCGCGTGCCCGAGCCCGGTTCGGTGCTGACGCTGACCATGCCCCTCATCGCGTCGACCTCGCTTCTCACCGCGTCCAGGCCCACACCACGCCCCGAAATCTCGCCGCTCTCACGCCTGGTGGTGAAGCCCGGCCGGAAGAGCACATCGACCGCCGACTCCCGGTCCCCAACCTCGAGACCCCTCTTCGCCGCCGCTGCCCTGACCAGGTCCACGTCTATGCCCCGCCCGTCGTCCTCGACGTCGATCCTTATGTGGCTCGACTCCTCGCTGGCTCGCAGGCACACCCGGCCCAGAGCCGGCTTGTTGAGGCGCCTGCGCTCAGCGGGCGGCTCTATCCCGTGGTCCACCGCGTTTCTGATGATGTGAATCAAGATGTCGTAGAGCCTCTCCAAAAGCGCTCTGTCTATGCGCGTTGACATCCCCTCGCACACAAGAGCCACGTCCTTGCCGGTCTGCCGGGCCAGGCGCCTCACCTCGCCCCTGTAACGGTCAAAGAGCAAGGCCACGGGGACCAGCCTGGCCTCGGCCACCCTGGTCTCAAGATCCTCCAGCCGCGCCCCCAGCAGCATGCCGGCTTTGAGCAGGTCGTCGCGGACCTTCCGGGTGCCGCTGGTGTGAGGAAGACGTCCGGCAATGGCAGAGAGGGCCAGCTTGGTTGAGAAGAGCTCCGAGACCGTGTTCATGATCGAGTCCAGCAGACCGATGTCCACTCTGACCGACAGCATGGCGCGCCCGGCGGCAGGCTCAGCGTCAGGCCCTGCCGGGGCCCGGTCTCGAGCAAACCCCTCGACCCGCGGCTCGGCTATCAGCGCCTCGATCCGGGACGCCAGCGTGCCGGTCTCCGCGCCGCCGGATTCCCCACCGCCCCTCAGCAGCATCAACAGCCCGTCCAAGACCTCCACAGAGAGGCTGACCGATCCGCTGTCCAACTTGATTCTGCCGGCCCTCACCGCCTCGAGCAGGCTCTCGAATTGCCCGGCAAGCGTCGAGACTCCGGCGAGCCCGAACATCCCCGCTGTGCCCTTGAGCGAGTGCGCGGCCCGGAAGACCTCGTCCACCAGGCCACCGGGCAGCGGCTGGGCCAGGTCTAGACCCGCGAGCCGCTGGCTCAGCCTCTCGATGATCTCCGAAGCGTCGGCCACAAACTCGGCCTTCATCTCCTCCGTCGACTGGTCCGGCAACGATACCCCCTTGGGAGTGAGTACACCTATCCAGGCGGATTATTCGGCACGCCGAACCGGGGGCTTTACTCAGGGGCATCGCTCAGTGAGACGCGGCCCTACCTGCGAGGAGAACTCCTGTCCGCAAGATACTGCTCTATCACCAGCCTGTCGTAATCGTCTATCTCGCTGAAGAAACAGCCGATCTCGTAGCCCTTGACCGCGGGGTCGGGTCTGCCGGGCTCGGTGCGAACCACGGTCCCGCCGCAGGAGATCACGTGATCGCTCTCCCTGCCCGAGGCCGCCCGGACCGGCACCACCATCGAGATCCTGAGCTTCGTGAGCACCGGCACAAAGAAGGGCACCTTGCAGTAGAATCCCCCGGCGCTGAGGT
>JBAQHK010000280.1:0-2956 GCA_049288275.1 bacterium
GGCGAGCACACCTTGGCCGTTCTTGACTTCAGCGGCCTGATCCGAAGGGTTGGCCTCGACATCGTGGGTATCCTGGGCTTCGACTGGCCCATTGCGCCCCCGAAGTACTCGGGAGGGATGACTCTGCCCGGATAAGCGTCATCACTAAGCCCGCGGCGTGGCATCGTGGACCTTGGCCTGGCGCCGGCGTTCGCCTGGGGCTTCACGGCCGCCCCTGTCCGGGCTCTCGAGTTCGCTGCCGGGGGCCGCGCGTCGTAGGCGGGTCCCATCGCTGTCACCATAGATTGCACCCGCGAACATTAAGGTGTATTCTTCAACTGAGATCCGACTCCGAGCCGGAGACACGTGTTAACCGGGCTGCGTTACCGGCTGTCTGCACGGACATTGAACTCAGGAGCTGAATCGTGAAAGAGCGCGATGGCAGGGATCTTATCCAGGCGTTGCTCACAGATCAGTTGGTAGCGGTCCTGGCCACGGATGCCGATGGCCAGCCCTATACGACGCTGGTTGGTTTCGCGGCGAGCGATGACCTGAGATACATCTACTTCGTAACCACCCGGTCCACGCGCAAGTTCGCAGCCCTGAGAGCCAGCCCCAAGGTGTCACTCCTCATAGACAACCGCTCCAATGCGCTCAGGGACTTCCGGGAGGCTGCGGCGATAACCGCCCTGGGAAAGGCCGAAGAAGTCGACAAGGATGACCATGCGGACTTGATCCGCAGGTATCTCGATAGACTCCCCCACCTGGGTGAATTCATAAGATCGCCTACAAGTGCCCTGGTACGCGTACAGGTCGATGTCTACTATCTCGTGACCCGGTTTCAGCAGGTAATGGAGCTGCATATCCAGAAATGAGCATGCTGAAGGACCTGGACCGAATCCGCCCTGAAGACCGAGGCAAGACGGGTGGCAAGTGCGCTGCCCTTGCTGTTCTCAGGCAGAGTGGGTTCAAGGTACCCGCCGGGGCCTGCCTCTGTTTCGAAACCTATCTTGAATTCGTCCGGCAGACAGGCCTTAGAGATAGGATACATTTCGAGCTTAACCGCAAGCGCTTTGAGGATATGCGCTGGGAAGAACTCTGGGACGCGGCGCTGCGAATTCGAAGCATGTTTCTCAAAACCCCTCTGCCGGATAGGATCGAAGCGGAGCTTGCCCCGGCTCTGGACAAGAGTTTCGGCGAACGGCCGGTCGCGGTGAGATCTTCCGCCCTGGCCGAGGACTCCGCCGGAATGTCCTTCGCCGGCCTTCACGACTCATACGTAAACGTCAGGGGCGCGAGGGCCATACTAGAGAGCGTCAAACTGGTCTGGGCATCGCTCTGGTCGGACAGAGCTTTGCTTTACCGCAGGGAGATTGGCCTGGATGTTGAGTCGAGTGCCATGGGCGTGGTCGTTCAGGAGATGATCAGCGGCGAGGCATCCGGGGTCGCATTCAGCCGGGATCCCGAAAGCCGTGAACGCGCGATCGTAGAGGCCGTCCATGGACTCAACCAAGGCATGGTGGACGGTACCGTGGAACCTGACCACTGGGTGCTGGAGCGCGATTCGGGCAAGGTGATCTCGCACCGGGCGGCCGAGCGCGTTCAAGCCATAAAGCCCCGGGCCGGCGGCTCGGAGCTGATCAGCCTCGGTGCGGCCGACTCCTCGCGGCCTCCTCTCGATCACGGAGGCCTGGTTTCGGTCCTCAAGATGGCCATGCGCGCCGAGGATGTCTTCGGTTCTCCCCAGGACGTGGAATGGACCTATGCCGAGCACAAGCTCTACACGCTGCAGTCCAGGCCCATCACCACGCTTAGACAGGAAGGCGAGGATGATGAGAGGGCATGGTACCTGTCGCTCACCAGAAGCTATGACAACCTGAAGAAGCTGCGCGAGAAGATCGAGAATGAGATCGTGCCGGGCATGGATGTCGAAGCGGCCAGGATGGAAGCTGCAGGTGCAGACATCGATCGGTTTGCCGAAACTGAGCTCGCCGATGAGATAGAGCGAAGGGTGGCTGCTTTCAAGCGTTGGACCAAGGCATACTGGGACTACTGTATACCATTCGCCCACGGCATGCGCCTTTTCGGCCAGGTCTACAATGATACCTTGAAGCCGGTGGACCCCTATGAATTCGTTGATGTGCTCTCCGGCGAGTCCACGCTGGGAAAAGCCAGAAACAGCGTGTTGCTTGAGCTGGCCGGAATGGTTGTGTCCAACCCCAGGCTCGATCGTCTGCTCACAGAAGGCGAAGGGCTCGAGTCATACCCGGATTTCATGAAGCTGCTGGATTCATTCATGCGCAAGTACGGGTCCATTTCCGGCGCCGGAGCCGAAGAACCACCACCCGCGGCCAGGGAGAAGATCATTGGACTTGTGCTGGAGATGGCCCGCAGAGGCGGAAGGGGGCCAGTGTGTGGTACGGACGCAAGCTGCGTTAAGAAGGACAGAGAGAAGCTTGCCGCCGGTTTTCTGTCTCGGTTCAAGGGACAGCGGGCGGAGTTTGCGCAGGATCTACTCGATCTCGCAAGGGCAAGCTACCGCTGGCGCGATGATTACAATATCTACCTTGCCCGGATTGAGGCAGAGACCGCCCGCGCCGTGGATGCCGGCCGGCGCCGCATCGGCTCCCGGCGGGCCATGGATGCCGCCATGCTCGAGCCCGAGGAGGTGTCTATGGCCCTGCGGGATAAAGACTACCAACCTGAAAGGGGGTGGGGGAAGGGGCAGGCGAAGGTGACGGTCGAGGAACTCAAATCGGTCTTCAGGCCAAGGCAGTTGACAGGCTTGCCGGCCGGTCCGGGCATCGGAACCGGTCCGGCCAGGGTGGGAGTCACTGCTGATGATCTCTACAGCTTCAAGTCAGGCGAGGTCCTGGTATGCGACGCGATCGAGCCGGAGATGACACTTGTGGTGCCTCTGGCCGCCGGGATAGTCGAAAGGCGCGGCGGGATGTTAA
Source organism: bacterium (assembly GCA_049288275.1). Classification (GTDB taxonomy): domain Bacteria; phylum Arandabacterota; class Arandabacteria; order Arandabacterales; family Arandabacteraceae; genus JBAQHK01. The sequence continues at coordinate 2,937 of JBAQHK010000280.1, forward strand.
TACACGGGGCAATCATCGCG
>JBAQHK010000281.1:0-1595 GCA_049288275.1 bacterium
GGCTGTGACCGACACCGGCATCGCGAGCCCGACCAGGGAGGTAGTGGGTGACCTGCGTCGCCGCTGCCGGACCGATCCGGCCCATTACGAGCCGCTTTTCGACCGGGCGGGAGAGATCGCCGCCAAGGCCCGTGCGGCCATTGAGCGCGGGCAGGCCGAGGCGCTCGGACCACTGCTCGACGAAAACCACGCCCTGCTTCAGGCGATGGGTGTCAGCTGCCCGGAGCTGGATCGGCTGGTGATCGCCGCCCGGGAGGGTGGGGCGTTGGGCGCCAAGCTGTCGGGTGCCGGCTGGGGCGGCAACATGATCGCTCTGGTGACAGACGAGACAAGGGGCGGGGTGGACCTGGCTCTCCGGTTGGCCGGTGCGGTACGGGTGATCCTCACTGAGGTCAAGTGAGGAAAGCTGCTACTCGCGAAAGAACTCCTCGACCTCTTTTTCGGCCTCTTCGCCGCCCATCACTTCGATAAAGCTGATCCGGCTCCAGGGGAAGACAAAGATCTGCGCTCCTTCGGTCACATAGCCCAGCGGCTTGCCGTCGCGGCGGCGTGGGTTGGTGATGATGATGCTCGTGTGCGTCGGATCGGGCAGCTTTTCCATGTCGGCCAGCACCGGATCCTCGTTGTGCAAGTGGATCACTACTTCAACCATAGGTTACTCCCATAAGCAGGCGGCCGCCCCTACTTGAGGTGTATTGTCAGGATCAGCCTTCCCAGCTGCACCTGATCTCCCTCTTTGAGCGGGTAAGGCAGCTCGGGCGCCAGGCGCGCAGTGTTCAAAAACGTGCCGTTCAGACTGCTCAGGTCCTCGATGAACACCTGATTGCCGCGGCGCACGATACGGGCATGGCGGCGCGAGACCCCCATCTCCATCCCTTGCTCGTTGGTCAAATCGATGTCAGGAAAGATGGCCCGGCCGGCATCGAGCCGGCCCAGCACGATCTCTTTTGACAGTGGCAGCTCGACCCGGCTTCCGCTGCCAAAGGCCAGTGTCAGCATCATGAAACCGGCGCTGTCCCTGGTGCCCCGGTTTGCCTCCGCGGCTGTCTGGCCGACCAGCGGGTCGGTGCCCTGCTCGCTGCTGCCGGCCAGGTAAGAGCCGCATTCCTGACAAAACAACGTGTTCTCTGGATAGACGGTGTTGCAGAAGGGACACTTGATCATGGGCGCACCTCTTTCGGCACGATCGTCAGGCCGCGGGTGCCGTAGCGCAGTTTCTTTCGTCCTTCACTCGAAAGTGAGCCGGTCTGAGCTAGGTAGCCGGCTTCCAGGAAGGCAGCCCGCGCCAGCTCGGTCTCGCCGATGTTGAGCAAGCGAGTAGCCATCGTCTTGAGCCTGTTCACTGCCATGTCTATCTGGCCTGTCTCGGCCTCAGCCATGGCTCGTGCCTGCATTTTATAAATCGTCAGCTTGCCCATCGCCATCACGATCTCCGGCGGGATCGGCGGACGCCCGGTCTGCCCGGTGGCGTGGGCCAAATCGGCGGTGAAGGTCACCGCCACGTCCTGTTGGACGCGCACCGGATGGTCGCTGACGGCCGGTACGCCGCCTTCCAGCTCCAATTGAAGCAGGCGAGTGCGGCCTGGCTGTTGGCC
>JBAQHK010000282.1:0-13720 GCA_049288275.1 bacterium
CCGCCCCCTCTTCGTTGGGCACGATATGGACAAGCCGATTGAGGATGACGGTCAGGAGCTCGATGTCGGCGGTGGCCGCGAATTCGCTTATCTTGGACTCCCCGCAGGAGAGCATGTGATGAACCCACTCCACTATCTTGGCGTCGTCGAGCCGGTCCCGCGTCCACAGCTCCACATCGAGGATGAACCCCATCTGCGCGGGTGTGGTGAGCGCCACAATCGGCAGGCCGTCTTCGGCCCCGACCCCCTTCAGGGTCAGGAGCACCTCCTCCGGCGGCATTGCGGCGACGATCTCCGCCGCCTTGTCGGTGTTCTTGACCAGCCGGAGCCTGTCCTGCCAGCCCAACGAGAGCACAAGGTCCACCTGCCGCTCGAGCGGCAGGCTTTCCACGCGCGCGGCGAGCTCGCGGTCGTCCAGCCGGGCGAGGTCTCTCGCCCACGCGAGATCCTTCGCCCAGACAAGGTCAGGCAGCCGGCCCTCGCCGTCGCTGCTCCGGGAAGAAGTTGGCTCCTCCGCCATCGCCGTCCCCTCCTGTCACTTCCGCATTGTGCCGCATCCATGCTACACCAAAGCCCCGCCGGCGCGCAGCACAAGTTTTTCAGTTTGACCGACGCCGGCGCGGGTGCGACAATCTGGCTTCAGGCCATGCACAACACTACTCCGGCAGATACCGCGCACCGCAAGACTGCGAAGGTGCTTTTCATAATAGGCCACCAGTACCACCGGGCATCGCTCGATCCCATCTACGAGTGCATCAAGCGGCGCGGCCGCTTCGAGGTTTACTTCTCCTGCACTCAGGAGAAGACCCGGCGGTGGCTCTTCTTCCCGCGCTCCCTGACGAGCCAGATCGAGGAGGAACTGCGCCGCGAGGGCCTCAAGACAACGCCCGAGACCTCGGGCTTCGACGCAGTCGTGACCGGAGACATACTGGACGCCCCGGGCAAGTACCGCCCGGCGCACCTTTGTTTCATCAACCACGGCACCGGGATCAAGACCATTCTCTACAGGCTGCTCGAGCGGCACAAGGCAGATCGCTACCTGATCTTCGTTGAGGGCGAGTACCGCAAGCGCAGGATCGAGGAGATGGGAGTGCAGGGAGCGTCCGAGATCCTGGTGGTGGGCTACCCGAAACTCGATCCCATCTTCCAGGGAAGGTTCAGCAGAGAGGAAATACTCGGCCGCTGGGGGCTGGACCCCGCCAGGAAGACCGTGCTCTACGCCCCGACCTACAAGCCCACCAGCCTGGACAGGATAGGCGAGAGCATCTTGAGCGAGACCACGGACTACAATCTGCTGATCAAGCTCCACCACTACAGCTGGCGTGGCAAGTACGCGCCGCACTGGCACCACAGGATCTACGAGAAGGCCGTGCCGCGCTACCCTCACGCGAGGCTGGTGCCACCCGAGCAGCACAGCATTCTGCCGTTCATCTTCGCGGCCGACACCATGATCAGCGAGGCCTCGAGCACCATCTTTGAGTTCCTGGCTCTCGGCAAGACCGGGATCATCTTCGATCTGCCGTGCGATCGCCTGAAGCATCACGACGGCATGCCCATCCTGGATGAGGACAACCGGCGCTTTCTCGAGGGGGCCTTCGTCCACATCGCGGATCCCTCGGGGATACGCGAGGCCATCGGGCGGGCGCTCGCTCCCAGCGAGGCCATGCGGGAGAAGGCCGAGGGTTACAGGCGGGACCTCTTCTACAAGCTCGACGGACACGCATCGGATAGAATTGTGGACGCCATCGAGGATCTGGTTAGATTGAAGTGACCATGAGACCTGCGACACGACGAGCGGTGATACTTGCGGCGGGCTGCGGCTCGAGGGTGCGATCGATCACTGCCGAGAAGCCCAAGTGCCTTATGCCGCTGGCCGGTGTGCCCATAATCCAGAGGATCATAGATGCTCTTGAGAGCGCCGGGGTCGGCGAGATCGTCCTGGTCACCGGCTTTGGGGCGGAGCGCATTAGGGAGTTCGTTACCGGGCGGCTCGGCGGAGGGCGGAGGGCGGCCCGCGGCGCCGGCGGCAGGGCCGGCCGGAAGGCCGATATCAAGCTGGTCCACAATCCAAGGTGGCGGCTACCCAACGGCCTGTCGCTTTACGCAGCCAGGCGCGCCCTGCCCGCCAAGGCGGACTTTCTGGTGGTGATGTCCGATCACCTGCTTCCCGCCGCCGTGATTCGCAAGGTCGCAGCGGCCCCGACTCCGAGGTGCGTGCTTGCGATTGACACCAACCCGGAAGGGGTATTCGATCTCAGTGATGCGACCAAGGTGAGGACCGAGGCCGGCGAGCCCGTGGCCATAGGCAAGCGCCTCAGGAAATACAACGCGATTGACTGCGGTCTGTTCCGGTTCGACGAGCGGGTATTCAAGGCCCTCAAGACCGCAGCAAGTCAGGGTGACATGAGCCTCTCGGGTGGGGTGAGGCGACTGATAGCGGGCCGCCAGCTTGCGGTTGTGCCCATAGGCAGGCGGGCCTCGTGGATCGACATAGATACGCCGAGAGCCTACCGGCAGGCGGCAAGGGATCTTGAAGGGAAATTCGGGCGAGGGACAGAGCTTGGGCGAGGAGGTAAGCCCATGCGGTCTGCGAAGCCCGCGGGGCCGGGCAGCAAGAGCATCAGAGCCGGTAGGAGGCGATAGCATGCCGGATGCGACTGCGCGCGTCGCTGCATGGCTGTGCGTCGCAGCGGCCCTGCTTTTGGCGGCGGGCGAGGCGCAGGCAGGCAACGTCGCGGGCCACGACGCTGACGCTGCCGCAGGGCCCGAGATTCGCCACTCCCTGGCGGTCTCCCTCTTCCCGTCCGACATGAGCCTGAGGGCAACCGACACCATCTACGTCACAGGCGACGACTTCCCGAACGGCAGGATCGAGTTTCTCCTGAACAGAGCGCTCTCGGTGGAGAGGGTCGAGTCTCCGATCGGGATCGGCCGCTGGTACACCCAGGCCGACCTCGATCCGGCGGTCTTCAAGGCGGAGCCGGATTCGGAGGCCGCGGAGCTGGTAGGCCGGGCCATCGGCATCTTCATCGAGCTTGCCGATCGGGCGCCCGAGGGACTTCACTTCCCCATCGTGATCACCTACTCGGGAGTGATCCACGACAGCCTCGAGGCCCCGGCCAAGGCCTACGCCAAGGGGTTCGAGACCACCACCGGCCTCGTCGGCGACCGGGGAGCCTATCTCACCAACGAGTCCCTGTGGTACCCCTTCAGGTTCGGTCAGATGTTCTCCTTCAGCCTCAGGGTTGATCTGCCCGCCGACTGGATGTCGGTGAGCCAGGGGGCCCTGGCCTGGGAGTCCGGTGGAGCGACCGAGCCTTCCGGGCTCGCCGAGCCCGATGGGGCGTCAAGCGCGGAGCCGCGTCGCGCCGAGATCTGGATCGAGGACAATCCCACCCCGGAGCTCTACCTGGTCGCAGGACCGTACGCGCGCCGCCAGGAGGAGTACGTGAGGCCGGACGGGGCAGGCACCGTCGCGGTGATGACTTACACCTACGGGCGCCAGGACAGTCTCTCTCAGATCTACATCGATGCCACCAAGCGGTATCTTGCCATGTACGAGGGCCTGGTGGGGCCCTATCCCTACCCCAAGTTTGCGCTGGTCGAGAACTACTGGCAGACCGGCTTCGGTATGCCGTCGTTCACGCTCCTGGGCAGCAAAGTGATCAGGCTTCCATTTATCGTCCACACGTCCTACGGCCACGAGATCCTGCACAACTGGTGGGGCAACTCGGTCTACGTGGACTACGCGGACGGTAACTGGTGCGAGGGCCTGACCACCTACGGAGCCGACTACCTGTACAAGCAGGCCGCCGGGGATGCCGAGGCTCGAGCCTATCGCCACCAGACGCTGGTGGGATTTCACAACTACGTTACCGACAACAAGGATTTCCCGCTCGCCGAGTTCTCCGAACGCAGCGACGCCGCGACCCAGAGTGTGGGCTACGGCAAGAGCCTGATGGTCTATCACATGCTGCACCAGTCCCTGGGAGACAGCCTCTTCTGGGAGTGCCTGCGTGAGTTTTACGCCAGGTACAAGTTCAAGACCGCCAGGTGGAGCGACATGGAGGCGGTGTTTACCGAACGCGCCGGCCGCGACCTGGGCTGGTTCTTCGACCAGTGGCTCGAGCGCCCCGGCGCCCCAACCGTGAGCCTCGCCGACGCGAGCGTGTCGCGGCGAGATAGCGGCTGGCCGGTGGCCTTCACGGTCCGGCAGAACCCGCCGGCCTACGTGCTCGACCTGCCGATCGTGGTGGAGACCGACCGGGGCAGCGAGACATTCACCGTGCGCTTGAGCGGCGACGACAGCACTTACGCCGTGGAGCCCAAGGGTCGGCCGCTCGCCCTTGCGGTTGACCCCGACTTCGACATCTTCAGGCATCTCTACACCGAGGAGATCCCGATCACCTTGGGATCCCTCTTCGGCCAGGATTCGGTGCTGGCCCTGGCCGGCGCCGCCGAAGCAGAGGACGTGCGGAGCGCCATGCAAGAGGCCGCCGCGACCTGGGGCTTGGGCCGCAGCTTCGTAGATGAGGGAACCGACAGCGCGCCGGGCCCCTCCGGGGCAGTATCGGGCCACGTCTGGCTCATGGGAAGGGGCAAGACCCTCGACGGCATGCTGGCTGGCGCCCGGGGCCAGATTGAGATCGCAGGCGACACTGTGACGTTGGGTGGCGCGGTCACGTTGGCAGGCGCCACCCACCAGCTGGCGGGCAAGACCCTGGTGTGCGCGATCCGAAACCCCGGCGACCCGGGTCTCGCGGTCGGCATCGTGGTCTCGCAGGACGTGGCATCGCTGAGGGCCATTGCGCCGAGACTGCCGCACTACAGCTCCTACAGCTACCTCTTGTTCGAAAAGGACAAGCCCGTGGTGAAGGGAGTGTGGGAGATCGGCGCGAGCCCGCTGAGGGCGGACCTACAAGAGAGGTGACAGGATGCGCTGCAGATCGGGATTGCTGCTGATGATGCGGCCCGCGAGGGCCTCGAGGGCCGAGGCTGCGGCCGATACTGCGCCTGACACCTTGGCGCCTGCCGTGGCCACGGCCTTGCTGGCAGCTTTGCTTGCGGCTTTGCTTGCGGCGGTGTTCGCCGGCGGCTGCGCCCCCAAGTACGCTGTGGCCCCGCCATCGCCCTCCGACCTCGAAGCTCACGTGTGCTACCTAGCGGGCGACAATCTCGAGGGGAGAATGCCCGGAACGCCGGGGATAGACAAGGCCGCGGACTACATCGTCGGCGAGATGGAGCGGGCCGGCCTCAGGCCTCTCTTCGGCGGCTCGTACTACCAGGATTTCACCATAGACCTCGGATTCACCATCGAGGGCCGGCCGGTGTTCAGGGTCGGCGAGGCCTCGCTGGATTACTCGGTGCTGCCGATTTCAGGAAGCGGCACGGTTTGGGCCGGCGCCGCGATCGCCAGGGACCTCGGCCAGGATAGGGGCGGCGAAGGCGGAGAGCGCAACGCGAACGACGACGCTCCGGGCGCTGCCGCCGCGGACACCGCCGCCGCAGGGAGCGCCACCCCGAGCAGCGACGCCGCCGATCTTGGCGGCAAGGTTGTCTTCATCATAGAGGACCCGGCGGCGGAGAGCGCGCGCTGGACAATGGTGGGCCGGGACGGGCTCTTGGAATGGATGCGCGCGCGGGCCGCGGCGGCAGCCGATCGCGGCGCCGGCGCGGTGGTCTTCGTGAGCGGAGCCTCAGGCGCGCCTGCCAGCAACGGGGCCGCCTCGGAGGCACTTGGGGACGCGCCCGGCAAGATTCCAGGGGAACCCCCGGCTGGCACGCCACCCGCCCAGGGATTTCACGTCTTCCCGATCCCCCGCAAGCACTCACCAGTGCGGATTCCGTGCTTCGAGGTCACCTACTCGGGCCTTCAGAAGGCCGCGGCCTCCCAGGGAATCCTCTTTGAAGACTTCCACAGGAAGCTCGAGCGCGAGCCCGCCGCGGGCGCGGTCACGATAACCGGCCTGACCTGCGAGCTCGGCATAACCACAAGGGCCAGACAGGTGCCGGTGAGGAATGTGGGCGGGGTCGTGCCCGGCCGGCGCTGGCGGGACCAGTACCTGGTGGCGGGGGCGCATTACGATCACCTGGGCCACGGAGAAGTAGCCTCCGCCAGCCCGTGGCGCCGCGAGGTCCACAACGGAGCCGACGACAACGCCTCGGGTGTGGCGGCCCTCTTGGAGGTGGCGCGCGCCGTCGCGGCCGGGCCGACCCCGCTGCGGTCGGTGGCCTTCGTGGCCTTCACCGCGGAGGAGGAGGGCGCCCTGGGCTCGGAATACTTCGCGAGCTCGCGGCCCTTCTCGCGCGTCAGTTCCACGGCGATGATCAATCTGGACACCGTGGGCAGGCTCGAGGCCAACAAGCTCATAGTCTTTGGAGCAAACAGCGCCGTGGAACTGCCCGATCTCATCCGGTCGGCCAACACCCGCGCCGGTTTCGAGATCGTGGCCAAGCAGGAGATCTACGGCTTCTCCGACCAGAACCCCTTCTACAAGAGGCACATCCCATCCGTCCACATCTTCACCGGGGCCAACCGCGACTACCACACCCCGGACGATGACTGCGCCAACCTCAACTACCCCGGCCTCGCCCGCATCGTCGAGTTCGCCTCCGATCTGGCCCTCGGGATCGCCAACGCGCCGGCAGAGCTTACGCCCGTCGTCGTGGCCGAGGAGCAAACTCCCGCCGCTCGCGGCCGCGGCGGCTATCTCGGGATCGTGCCGGACTTCGCCTACGGCGGAGACGGGGTGAAGATCACCGGGACCTCCCCGAGGAGCCCGGCTGAGGCCGCCGGCCTCGAGGCCGGAGACGTGATCGTCGCGATCGACGGGGAGCGCCTCGTCGATCTCAAGCAGTTGATGACCGTGCTGAGCGGCAAGAACCCCGGCGATCGGCTGACCATGGAAGTGCTGCGGGGCGGCGTCACTTCGACCAAGCAGGCCACGATTGGGGTGAGGACGCCGGAATAGTGGCGCAGCAAGGGTACGGGGCAATGCGGGCCGCGAAGCCGGGGCGGGCCCGCACGGGAGCCCGATCCAGAAGTGCAAACAAGGGAGGGCGTGTGACCTCGAACACCAAGCACTTGACCTGGGCCGCGCGGCGCCCGGCGGGCATGGCGCGTGCGCTCTTCGCGGCGATTTCGGCGGCCGTCCTGCCCGCGCTCTTGCTGGCGGTCGCGCTTGTCGCCAGGGACGCGGCGGCCATGACCGTGGCTGACCGTGAAGCCCTCTCTGCCGACATCTCGGCCGCACTGCAGCGCATGGGCCTCAGGCCCCAGGATTGCCGAATACGTCACGATTACGCCACGCCGGACGCCTTCCGCCTTCCCCTGGTTGACTCCCTGATGTACCGGCCCACCAGCCTTTCCGCCAGGATTGACGGCCTGGCAACCCGAGTTGAGGCCGAGAGCACACTTTCCGACATGGCGCGCGACATCTGCCTCGAGCTCGCGGTCGAGCCTTGCATGGAGTTGCCCGGCGGCGCCGGGACCACCCCCGGACCCGCCGGGAGAATGCGCGACGTCCGGGGCATGCTTGCCCACCTGCCGCCCGGCCTGAGGGTCAACCTGGGCAGCTACTCCGGCCAGCTGGCTAGACTCGCGCTCCTGCGCGAGGCCGCTCTGGCCGACGTCAAACCCCACCTGGCGTTCCTACGCGACAACTCCACCTTCCTGGTCACCCCACGCGAGGACTATCAAGATTACGAGGACATAGATCCGTTCGAACTGGATCAGATGGAAAGGACAGACACTGCGCTGGGAGATTCGATCCTGAGCCTTGCGACGCGGATACACCGCCCCTACATCGAGGCGATGTCAAAGAGCGCAGTCCGGGCTGCCGACGACCTTGTCCGGTTCGTCGAGCACTTCGCGACCGGCGAGGACTGCCGCTGCCCGGCACGGCGAAGCGCGCGCTATAACGGCGGAAGAGCGACCTTCGCCGGGCGGACATCCACTGCAACCGGTAAGATCATGTACATAGGCATCACCGACCAGGGCCCGGTCGTGGTCGGCGGCTGGGGAGCCAACATCTACAGCGGCGCCTTCGCCCTGATCATAGATATGGGCGGCGACGACTCTTACAACCTGGCATCCGACCCCGCGGTCAACTTCAGCCTCATCGTGGACAAGCAAGGCGACGATGGCTACCGGTCGGCGGAGGACGCCGCAGTGGCGGGCGCCATACTGGGCACCTCGATGGTCGTGGACCTCGGCGGCAACGACACCTACACGGCCGGCGGCGTCTCCCTCGGCGCAGCGATCTACGGTTGCGGCATTCTCTACGACCGCGACGGGGAAGATCGCTACACTTCCGAGTGCTTCTCCCAGGGAGCGGGCTTCCTCGGCATCGGTATCCTGTGGGATCGCGCGGGCAACGACGCCTACACCGCCGGTATGCAATCCCAAGCCTTCGGATACGTCGGCGGCGCGGGCCTCATAGTGGAAGGCGGCGGCAACGACACCTACTTCACCAAGATGTCCCAGACCGACATCCTGCGTTACGACGACCATTATCTCACGCTTTCCCAAGGCTGTGCCTTCGGCTACCGGCCGGATTACTCCGGAGGCATCGGGCTCTTGCTGGAAGGCGGCGGCAACGATCTCTACTCGTCCGACATCTTCGGCCAGGGCGTAGGCTACTGGTTCTGCGTGGGGGCGATCGTCGATCGCGGCGGCCACGACTGCTACCGCTCCTACCAGTACGCCCAGGGGGCCGGCATCCACCTGGCTTTCGGTCTTGTCCTGGACCAGGGCGGCGACGACTACTACGTTTCGAAGGGTGTCTCCCAGGGCTGCGGCCACGATCTGTCACTGGGACTCCTGGCCGATCTTTCGGGAAACGACTGCTACACCGCGGTTGACCTCAGCCAGGGCGCCGGAAGCGCCAACGGCACCGGTGTCCTCTACGACGCCGACGGCGTGGATTCCTACTCCTCGAAGAGCGAAGTCAACGTCAGCGGCTACGGCGACTACCGGCGGGAGTTCGGGAGCATTGGGCTCCAGGTGGACGCGCGGGGCGCGGACTTCTACTCGGCACGCGGCGAGAACCAGGCCCTGTGGGAAAGCGGACGATACGGCCTGGGCTGCGATCTTCCCGGCGAGGCGGCCAAGCCCCGGGGCGACATCGTCGTGAAGGAGTACCCCTTCCAGGAGCGAGCCTTCACCACCGAGGAGCTCTACATCCTGGCCATGAGGAGCGAGCCGCGATTCCAGGCATGGAAGAAGTTCGGCTTCGACAGGATGGTGGCCGACTCCGTGGCGTCGATCGAGTATATGCGAACCGTCCTGGACACCAAGGATGCGACCAAGCGCCATGCAACAAAGGACATCCTGGTCAAGATTGGCACGCCCGCCGTGCCTATGCTCTCGGATGCGGTCCGCTCGGGGAACGATCTCGCCAAGGGCGAGGCCGGCTGGATCCTGGGCTTGATCGAGCACCCGGGCGGCTTTGATGCCCTGATTGACCTGTCGCGTTCCCAGGACTGGAAGCTCAGGTCCGGCGCCGTGAACTCGCTCGCAAGACTGAAGGGGCTTGACGCCGACGCCGAGGCCGCCCTGTTGGAGCGCCTCACAGCGATCCTCGGTGACACCGCCGAGGTCTTCTACGTGAGGAAGGACGCGGCCTTCGCCGCCGGCAACCGTGGCTACTGCGACCTGGCGCCGCTTCTGGCCAACTGCTTTGACGATCCTCACTACTCGGTGAGGTTTTCCGCCGCCGAGGCCCTGCGACAGATGTCGAAGGCCGGCGCGCCCGCAGATCCTGCCGCTAAGCCCTGTAGCGATGTGGTCCGAAGCCTCACCGGCGAGATCACGAACCTGGACGCCATCGGGCTCGTGGCGGCCCTATATGCCGCGGGGGATCTCCCGCCCTCCGGCAGGATGGACGTGGCCGAAGCCGCCCTTGCTCTCCCTCAATCCCGTGAAGCAGAAGTGAGCATTGCCCTGGCCAAACTGCTGAGGCCGGTCGCCCCGGCGACACCTGCCGAGAAGGCTCGCTTGGAGGCGCTCAAGGCAAAGCTGCCGCAGGGCTCCTGGGAAGTGGATTCGTTCGTTGACCTCAAGAGCGAGGGCCGAGCGGGCAAGTAAGCCGGCGGCAGCCCCGACCAACACCCGCTGTGCCGGCACGCAATCAGATTTGTATTGGGCGAATCCCGGGCCTGTGGTATAGCTAGCCGGTCAGCGCAGCCCCCACAGACCAGGAGGTGCGGGAAGATGGCCGGCAGATCGTTGGTCTCGAAGTGGTTCGGCATCGAGGAGAATCAAACCACTGTCCCGCGCGAGATACGGGCGGGATTTGTTACCTTCCTCACGCTCGGCTACATAATGATTGCCAACCCGGCAATCCTGTCCCAGGGAGGCTTTCCCAAGGAGGCCGGGACTACGGCCACCATCCTGACCGTTGTCTTCGCCACCGCCCTGATGGGCCTCTTCGCGAAGCGGCCGTTTGCAGTGGCGCCTCTGATGGGGGAGAACGCCTTCGTCGCCATCAGCGTGTGCGTGGTGCTCGGTTACTCTTGGCAGACCGCGCTCGCGGGAATCCTGATATCCAGCACCCTGGTCACGATTCTCTCTGTCACCGGCGCGCGCAGGTTCCTTATGGAGGCCATACCTCTCAACCTCAAGTACGCCCTTGCCGCGGCCATAGGTCTGTATCTTACATTCATCGGTCTCAACTTCGCCGGCATAGTGACCCTCGGTGTTGAGGGAGCGCCGGTTCACATAGGCAAGATCCACAGCCCGCAGGTGCTGGTATCCCTGGCCGGCCTGGTGATCCTGATCCTGTTGACCGTTCGGAAAATCCCGGGGGCCATCCTGATCGGCATCCTGATTACCACGGCGATTGCCTTCCTTGCGGGCGTGGCCAAGATGCCGGACCGCCTGGTCAGCCTGCCGCCGAGCATCAAGCCGACCCTCTTCAAGTTCGACTTCAGCCAGGTCTTCACCGCAGGCTTCCTCCCGGTGCTCCTGACCCTGTTTCTCCTGGACTTCCTGGACATGATGGGCAGCCTGATAGCCTGCTCCTCGCTCGCCGGCTTCCTCGACGAGAAAGGCAACCTGCCCCGCGCCCAGCGGCCGTTGTTCGTGGACTCCATCGCCAGCGTGTTCGCAGCGTGCGTGGGGACGACAACGACCGGCACGTATATTGAATCCGCGGCCGGCATCCGGGAAGGCGGCCGGACCGGGCTCACCGCGCTGACGGTGGCGGCGCTGTTCGCCATGAGTCTCTTCTTCGCACCGTTCCTTGCGGCTGTCCCGCCCCAGGCCTACGGGCCCGCGCTGGTGCTGGTCGGGATGCTGATGCTCTGCCCGATTGCCAAGATCGACTTCGGCGACTACACGGAGTTCATCCCGGCCTTCATGATCATAGTCATGATGAGCTTCACATATAACCTCGGCGTAGGCATGATAGTGGGTCTCGCGATATACCCGCTCGGCAAAATAGTCACGCGCCGAACAAAGGAAGTGCCGACTGGCATGTGGATCTTGTTCGCCCTGAGCATGCTCTTCTTCGTGTTCTACAAGTACTAGGCGGCACGGCCTGAGGCGGCGACAGTGACACACCCTCGCACAGCTCTTGCCGCACTGGCGGCAGCACTGGGAATTGGCTTGCTGCTGGTCTGGTGCCGCGAGGCACGGGGCGTCCAAGGCTTCCAAGCCATCCAGGGCGTCGAGGCCTGGCACGCCAACCTGGCGAGACATTGGGCGCCGGCGATCTTCCAGGCCGTCGAGGTGGGCGATCTCAATCCCCTGGGCAGATACGACTTCCTGGCCTCGGTGGATTTTGACGGCGACCTCGCCGGAGGCAACAGCTGGGAGAACTCAGACGACAGCCGGCGGCAGGATTTCCCGCTCAGGCCCTACGTCTACTACGCGGTCCTGGAGACCGATACCCACTACTACATAACCTACTCGCTCTTCCATCCCAGGGACTGGACCTGGAACGCCGCCCGCGCCGACTTCCGAAGCGCGCTGGGTGGCCGCGCCCCGGCGAGCAGCGCCGCTGCAAGTCCCGCCCCGGCGGATGCGTCCGCGGCGCTCACCCACGAGAACGATCTCGAGAGCGCCACGCTGGTCGTCCTAAAGCAGGGCAGATTCGGCGTCTTGCGCGCGCTGGCCACGGTGTGCCATTTCAACAACTACTGCTTCACGGCGGCCTCGGACATAGAGCCGAAGGTCTGGGCGCTTGACACGGCCGGTGGCGGTGTCGCAGTCCGCTACTACGAGGATCGTCCGTGCCTCTTCGTGGAGTCCGGTGGACACGGCATCGGCGGTGTCGATCGAGCGCTCGAAGAGACCGCGGGCGGCCCTTACGCGTTGGGAGACCGCCGCTACGGCTTCCCAGGCGGCGCCGGCGTGGTCTATCTGGCGAGCGACGACCCGGGCTATGCGCCGCAGGGCGAACCCACGCCGGGCACTGCCGGGAAGGCCAACGTCTGCCGTTATCAGCTCATCCCCTTGCTCTTCTCGCTCTGGCCCATGCGCGCAGCGGTCGGCCCGGGCATGACCTTCGACGGGACCTTCACCTACCGATCTCCCGGCGGATGCAGTCTTGCCGCTCTGCCGCTCTTCTTGGCCGCTGAGAACCAGAACCTGGGCGCCAATCCGCCCTGGGCAAGGAGTGCTTCCGCGGACGACTTCGGGCGAGGAGTATGGTTTCTCGATCCCGCCTACGCCTTTGATAGCTACATCACGACCTGGCGGGATCGCGACCTGCCCGGCTATCACAGGTACCTGGTGAACCCCTACGTCGCCGGTGACCTGGCCCTCGAGGTGACGCTGACGGGTGAGAACCGTCCCCTGGTCGCTGGCTATCCGGCCGTCGTCCGCTGGCAGGCCGTCGCAGGCGCCGATGCGCTGCTCGATCGGGCGGAAGTGCTGCTGTCAAGGAATGGCGGCAGAGCATGGACCATGCTTCCCACCCCGGCAAGTCTTGCATCCGGCGAGGCCGCCTGGGCAGTCAGCGGGCCGCCGAGCGGAAGATGCCTGCTTGCCCTGCGAGTTCCCTTCGCCTGCGAGCGTGACCTTGCAGTCGTCGGCCTGACGGACCCCTTCACGATCCAGGGCGCCGGCCTGCTGGATTGGATCAGACTCGGTGAGGCCGAAACGCAATCGGGTACGGACTGGACGTGCGCCCCGGGGGTCTACGACACTGCGGAGGACCGGATGATAGTGGTGAGCGGGGCCAGCGGAGCGTCCTGCCGGGTGCGGGCCTTCGATTTTGCCGACATGGCCTGGAAGGCTGTGAGCGACGCGGCCACATCGGCCCCATCGTGGCGCGACCGGCCGGTCCTCGCCTATGACCCCGATCGCCGGAGGCTCATACTCTACGGCGGCGAGGTGGCTGCCTGGCAGACGGAACAGGTCGGGCGGTCCCGCGCGGCAGGTCCCGACACAGTGTGGCTCTACTCGCTGACCGGCCGCGCCTGGAGCCCCGTCGCGGCCACCGGAGGCGATTTCCGAACCGGTGCGGTTGGGATACTGGATGCCGCAGCCAACCGGCTGGTCGTTTTCGGGGGCTCGACCGGAGACAGCGCGCGTAACGATGTGCGGGCGCTCGAGCTGCCTGACGACTTGGGACTGGCATGTGACGGTCAAGGAAGGGACATGGCAGAGCGGCGAGGCCAGGGCCTCACCGTTTCACCTGAGCACCGGTGGCAGACCCTGCACGACGGGCAGGGCACAGCGCCTGCCCCACGCGTCGGCGCGGTGGGTGTGTAC
>JBAQHK010000283.1:0-9271 GCA_049288275.1 bacterium
CCCAGAGGCTTCTTGAAGAAGTTCGGAATCTGCAGGATCTGCTTCAGGGATCTTGCGCTGATGGGCCAGATACCGGGCGTTGTGAAGTCCAGTTGGTAGGCAACTACACGAGAGGTATGTTTGATGGCGGTTACTGATCCGATTGCTGACATGCTCACGGTGATAAGGAACGGCTGCAAGGCCAAGCAGAAGAAGGTCGAAGTGCCGGCGTCCCGTGTGAAGACCGAGATACTCAAGGTCCTCTTGAGAGAGAAGTTCATATCCAATTTCCGTTACATCGAGGACGACAAGCAGGGCAGGCTTCGCATCTATCTCAAGTACACCGAGAGCGAGGCCAGCGTGATAACCGGGCTGAAGCGTGTCTCGAGGCCGGGGCTCAGGATCTACAGGCCGGCCGATCGGCTTCCGAGCGTGCGGGGCGGACTGGGCCTGGCCATACTGAGCACATCGCAGGGAGTGATGACCGGCGCCGATGCAGGAAAGCGCCGGATCGGTGGCGAAGTGGTCTGCAATGTCTGGTAAGTGAGGCTGATTATGTCGAGAGTGGGAAAGAGGCCTGTGGCGATCCCCAAGGGGGTCGAGGTCAAGGTTCAAGGCGACAACGTCAAGATCAAGGGTCCCAAGGGCGGCCTGGAGAAGAACATGCCCAAGGGCATCCAGGTGCGGCTCGAGGGCGAGAGCGTTCTGGTGACGCGCTCCGGCGATCTGGGCTCCGACAGAGCGCTCCACGGCACGGCGCGGGCGATGATAATCAACATGATCAAGGGTGTCACCGAAGGTTTCTCCAAGCAGCTGGAGATCGAGGGAATCGGCTACAAGGCGCAGGTCCAGGGGGGCAAGCTGACTCTTAACCTGTGCTACTCCCATCCGGTGATCTACGAGGCCCGCGAGGGGATCACCATCGAAGTGCCGGACCCGAGGAAGATAACCGTCTCGGGCGCCGACAGGGAGGCGGTGGGGCAGGTGGCTGCCGAAATCAGACGAGTGCTTCCGCCCGAGCCTTACAAGGGCAAGGGCATCAGATACGCTGGCGAGTACGTCAGAAGGAAGGCCGGCAAGACAGGAGCCGCACAAACCTAACGGGGTTGTTGAATGGCGACAAAGAGACTGAGCGGAAGAGAGAGAAGGCACGTGAGGATAAGACGGCGGGTCAAGGGCGTCTCCTCGCGGCCGAGGCTGGTGGTCTTCAGGAGCAACAAGCACATCTATGCCCAGATGGTGGACGACACCACGGGCAAGACCATCCTCGGGGTCTGCGGCTCGTCGAAGACGGTGGCCGGGAAGGCCGGGGGCGCCTCGGAGCGGTTTGCGGAGAGCGTCGCCGTCGGCGGCGAGATCGCCCGGATCGCTATCGAGAAGGGCATATCGAGCGTGGTCTTCGACAGGGCCGGTTACCGCTATCACGGCCAGGTCAAGGCTCTTGCCGATGCCGCTAGGAAGGCTGGCTTAAAATTCTGAACCTGGAAGGGGGTCGGACTTTGGCAGAGGAGCCGCGCGGGAAGGATGCGAAAGAGGAAGTGAAGGAGCCGGCAAAGGCGGAGGCAGCGCCTCGTGCCTCTGCTGCTCCGACGCCGCCGCCGCGGGGCGGCGGAAGGCCCTTCAGAGGAGGAAGATCGTTCGGCGGGCCGAGAGGGGGAGGGCGCAGGCGCGGGCGCGACGGCGACCGCGACGGCAAGGAGGGCGGCGAGGAGGGCGATCAGCTCATAGAACGGGTGGTGCACATCAACAGGGTGGCCAAGGTAGTGAAGGGCGGAAGGCGCTTCAGTTTCAACGCGATCGTAGCGGTGGGGGACGGCAAGGGCCAGGTGGGCGTGGGTCTGGGCAAGGCCAACGAGGTCGCCGACGCCATAAGAAAGGGCGGAGAGGCCGCCAAGAAGAACATGTTCAAGGTGCCGCTTCTGGGCACCACGATACCTCACGAGGTCATAGGTGAAAGCGGGGCGGGCAGAGTCCTCCTCAAGCCGGCGTCTCCTGGTACCGGAGTGATCGCGGGCGGCGCGGTCAGGGGCGTGGTGGAACCGGCCGGCATAAAGGACATTCTAACCAAGTCCCTGGGCTCGCCCAATCCTCACAACGTTGTCAAGGCGACCGTCGAGGGGCTCCAGCAGCTTCGGCGGGCCCGAGACGTCGCGAAGACAAGAGGGCTGACAGTTCACGAGGTGCTGGGAATATCGGAGAGTGATCTGCGTGGCAAAATTGCGAATTAAGCAGACCGGCAGCGGCATAGGCAGGCTCGAGCCGCAAAAGAGAGTGCTCAAGGCCCTGGGCCTGAGGCATCCCGGCAGCGTCGTGGAGCATGGCGACACGCCGATGATACGAGGCATGGTGCAGAAGGTGAAACACCTTGTGAAGGTGGAATTGATCGAGGAGGAGAAGTAGCAACGTGAGACTCAATCAGCTTGGCCCCGCGCGGGGAGCCGTCAAGCGCAAGAAGCGCGTCGGATGCGGCCCGGGCAGCGGGCACGGCAAGAGAAGCACCCGCGGCAACAAGGGGCAGCGGGCGCGTAACACGGTCAGCATGTGGTTCGAGGGCGGCCAGATGCCGCTCCAGAGGCGGCTGCCGAAGCGCGGGTTCAAGAACCCGACCAGAGTGGAGAACCAGGTGGTCAACCTCGACCGGATTGCCGAGCATTTCACATCCGGCGAGGAGGTCAATCCCGAGACTCTGTTCGCGAAGCGGCTGGTCAGGCGCAAGGGCTTGAAGATCAAGGTCCTCGGCAAGGGAGAAGTCGGCGTTGCGCTCAAGGTCACCGCTCACGCGATCTCGGACAAGGCGCGCGAGACCATAGAGAAGGCCGGCGGGACAGTCAATATCATAGATTAGGAACTCGATTGGGACCGAACTCGGTCCTCTGGTCTGAGGAGAGCAAATGGGATTCTTCGAGAAAGCTCAGAGCATTTTCAAGATACCGGAGCTGAGAAGGCGGATTCTCTTCACCCTGGGCCTGCTGATTGTCTTCAGGATAGGCTCCTACGTTCCGGTGCCGGGCATCGACTCCGGCGCGCTGGGGAACGCCTTGCGCGCCATGCAACAGTCCGGGCAGGGCCTTCTGGGCCTGTACGACATGTTTGCGGGCGGGGCCTTCTCGCGAGCCACGGTGTTCGCTCTGGGCATCATGCCCTACATCTCGGCGTCGATCATACTGCAGCTCCTGACCGCGGTTATTCCCTACTTCGAGAAGCTCCAGAAGGAGGGCGACGAGGGAAGGAAGAAGATCACCCAGTACACCCGTTACGGCACGGTGTTTCTAAGCATGATTCAGGCGTACGGGATCTCGATATTCCTTGAGAACATGCCGGTTCCGGGAGGCGGCGCCCCGATCGTGATGGCCGGGGGCATGAGCTTCCGACTGATGACCATGCTCACTCTCACGTCGGGCACGATCTTCCTGATGTGGCTCGGCGAGCAGATCTCGGACAAGGGCATAGGTAACGGAATATCGCTCCTTATCTTCGCGGGCATCATAGCCAGGTACCCCAACGATTGGGGCCGGACGTTCCAGGCGGTGGCGATCCGCCAGCTCAGTATCTTCAAGTTCATCATCCTGGTGGCGATCATGGTGTTCATCATCGCCAGCGTGATCGTGATGACCCAGGCGATGCGCAAGATCCCCGTGCAGTATGCCAAGCGGGTAGTGGGCAGGCGGGTCTACGGCGGGCAGAGCACGCACATCCCGCTCAGGGTGAACACCGCGGGCGTGATCCCCATCATATTTGCCCAGTCTATCCTGATGTTCCCTTCGAGCATCGCGACCTTCTTCGGCAGCCATGGCACGGGCTTCGTCGACGCGATCAACACCTATTTGAACCCGGCGTCGTTCCTCTACAACCTGCTTTACGGGGTGATAATCATCTTCTTCACCTACTTCTACACGGCGATCGTCTTCAATCCCAACGATCTCGCCGACAACATGCAGAAGTACGGCGGGTTCATTCCCGGCATAAGGCCGGGCAAACGCACCAGCGAGTACATAGACAGGGTCTTGACCAGGGTGACGCTGCCGGGCTCGATCTTCCTGGCCTTCATCGCCATCCTGCCGTCGATCCTGATGTACAAGTTCAATGCGCCCTTCTACTTCGGAGGCACGGGGCTTCTGATCGTGGTGGGCGTGGCCCTGGACACCCTGCAGCAGATCGAGTCTCACCTGATCATGAGGCATTACGAAGGCTTCCTCAAGAAGGGGAAGCTGAGAGGCAGACGGTAGCGCGATGAGATTGATCTTTCTGGGGCCCCCGGGGGCGGGCAAGGGAACGCAGGCCGGCATGGTGAGCGCGAAGCTCGGCGTTCCGCAGATCTCCACCGGGGACATATTGAGAGACGCGGTCCGGGGCAAGACCGAACTGGGGGCCAAGGCCAAGACCTACATGGACTCCGGGGCTCTGGTGCCCGACGACGTCATGCTCTCCCTGGTGGACGGACGCCTGGGCGAGCCGGATTGCGCGGCCGGATACGTCTTGGACGGATTCCCGCGGACCCTGCCCCAGGCACGGGCGCTGGACAAGGCGCTGGCGGCCCAGGGCCGGGGGATAGACGGGGTGATCCTGATAGAGGTGGAGGATGAGGAAGTGGTGAGGCGACTCACTCAACGGCGGGTCTGCCCGCAGTGCAAGGCGCTCTACAACCTGGATGCGACACCCCCCAAGGTTGAGAACACCTGCGACGGCTGCGGGGTGGCGCTCGTGGTGCGAAGCGACGACGCCGAGACGACCATCAGAACCAGGCTCAAGGTCTACAGAGACGAAACGCTGCCCCTGGTGGAGTATTACGCCGGCAGGGGCATCTTGAAGCGGATTGCAAGCGAAGGCGGGATCGAGAAGGTCTTCTCCCGCATAATGGATGTGCTCTCGCCGGTGGGGCGTTAGCCGGGTGGTGATGGCGCGAGAGTGGAAGTCGGTGAAGAGCGCCGAGGAGATCGCCCTGATGAGGGGAGCCTCGCGGGTTGTTGCCGAGACCCTGCGGCTCCTGGGAGCGGCGATAAAGCCCGGCGTGACGACGAAGGAGCTGGACACGAAAGCCGAGGATTACATCCGCTCGAGGGGCGGCCTCCCGTCCTTCAAGGGCTACAGAGGCTTCCCGGCGAGCATTTGCGCGTCCGTGAACGCCGAGGTGGTGCACGGCATCCCGGGCCCGAGGGTGCTCCTGGAGGGCGACATAGTGAGCATCGACGTGGGGGTCTTGAAGGAAGGCTATCACGGGGACGGCGCGGCGACCTTCGCGGTCGGGCGGGTGGACGAGCGGGCGGAGAGGCTGATGAGGACCACGCGCGAGGCTCTGGCTGCGGGTCTCGCCCAGGCCCGCGACGGCAACAGGGTGGTGGACGTGTCCCGGGCGATACAGACGGTGGTGGAAGAGGCGGGGTACTCGGTGGTGCGGGACCTTGTGGGGCACGGCATCGGGCAGCAGATGCACGAGGAACCCCAGATCCCCAATTTCGTTGGCCCCGGGGACAGCCCGCTCCTGGTAAAGGGAATGACGCTGGCCATCGAGCCGATGGTCAGCATGGGGAGCCACGAGGTCAAGGTGGAGGGCGATGCCTGGACGGTGGTGACCAAGGACGGATCTCTGGCTGCGCATTTTGAGCACACCGTGGCCGTCACGGACGGCCCGGCGGAAACGTTGACGGTGTGCGATTAGGGTTTGCGGTATTCGAGGGGAGGCAGGCGGTCAAGTGGCCAAGGAAGAGAGCATACAGGTCGAGGGCACCGTGCTCGAGGCGCTTCCCAACGCGATGTTCAGGGTTGAACTTGAGAACGGACACAGGGTGCTCGCGCACGTTTCCGGCAAGATGAGGATGCACTTCATCAAGATCCTTGCCGGGGACAAGGTCACGGTGGCGCTTTCGCCTTACGACCTTTCGCGCGGGCGCATCATATACAGATACAAATAGCACCGTCAGGAGAGTTCGACATGAAGGTTCGTGCATCGGTCAAGAAGATCTGTGACAAGTGCAAGATCGTCAGGAGACGCGGAAAGATTCTTGTGATTTGCAAGAATCCCAGACACAAGCAGAAGCAGGGATAGGAGGTGGTAGAAGCGTGCCGAGAATAGCGGGAGTGGATCTGCCGGCAGAGAAACGGATAGAGGTTGCCCTTACATACATTTTCGGGGTGGGGCCTTCGTCGGCGAAGAAGATCCTCGAGGCCACCGGGGTGGATCCGAGCGTGAGGAGCAAGAACCTCAGCGAGGAAGACACGGTGAAGCTCAGGAGGGTGATCGAGGTCGAGTACAAGGTCGAGGGATCGTTGAGGTCCGAGATCGCGGGCAACATCAAGCGGCTGATGGACATCGGGAGCTACAGGGGGCTTCGGCACCGCAGAAATCTGCCCGTCCGGGGTCAGCGCACCCACACCAACGCCAGGACCAGGAAGGGCCCGAAGAAGGGCATGATGATCAAGAAGAAGAGCAAAGAGGAAACCGCGGCTAAGTAGCGGAACGGGAGGAACGGAGGTATAGAGGTTGGCAAACCCAAAGCCGAAGAAGACCAGACGCAGAGAGCGGGGCATTGAGGAAAGCGGCGTGGCCCATATTCAGGCGACGTTCAACAACACCATCATAAGCATCACCGATTCCAGGGGCCACGTGGTTTCGTGGTCCAGCGCCGGCAGGGTGGGCTTCAAGGGCTCCAGGAAGAGCACGCCCTTCGCGGCCCAGCTGGCCGGAGAAGCGTGCGCCAAGGAGGCCTTGGGCTACGGCATGAGGAGGGTGGAGGTCAGGGTCAAGGGGCCGGGCCCCGCCAGGGAAGCCGCCATCCGGTCGCTTCAGACCGGGGGACTCGATGTCACCGCGATCAGGGACGTCACTCCCATACCTCACAACGGGTGCCGTCCTCCCAAAAGAAGAAGAGTGTAAAACGGAGGGGTTTGATGGCGAGATACACTGGCTCAAAGTGCAGGCTCTGCCGCAGGGAGGGCATCAAGCTCTTCTTGAAAGGCGATCGCTGCATGACCACCAAGTGCGCCGTGGAGCGGAGGCCCTATCCTCCGGGTGAGCACGGCCAGCGCATGCGGGTGCGCAGGACGGAATACGGCGTCCAGCTGAGGGAGAAGCAGAAGGTCAAGCGGATCTACGGAGTGCTTGAGGCTCAGTTCCGCAACTACTTCGAGCGCGCCTCGCATCAGAAGGGCGTGACCGGCGAGAACCTGCTGAGGCTGCTGGAACTCAGGCTGGACAACATCGTCTACCGGTCGGGCTTCGCTCCCTCGAGGGACGAGGCCAGGCAACTGATAGGCCACGGTCACATCTCCGTCAACGGGCGGAGAGTGGACAGGCCGTCCTATTCGGCCAAGCTCAACGATGTGGTGACGCCAAGGGATTCGATAAAGGAGATCGCCAAGACCAATCTTGAAAGGCGAGGGACCGAGTCGGTACCGTGGCTCAGGGTTTCTCTCGAGGGCCTCTCGGCTACCTTGGTAGAGGTTCCGAGTCGCGAGAGCATACCCATTCCTATTCAGGAGCAGCTGATCGTAGAGCTTTACTCCAAGTAATGGGTGATGGGCCGGCGTATTACCCTAAGGACGAGGTGGCTCCGGGATGAAATTTAAAAGCTTACAGATGCCCAAGGCAGTGGAGATAGAGGCAGCATCTGCGACGGACACGTACTCGAAGTTCATTGTGGAGCCTCTTGAGAGAGGCTTCGGGGTGACCATAGGCAGCGGGATGAGGAGGATCCTCCTTTCGTCGCTGCAGGGGGCGGCGGTCACAAGCGTCAAGATCGAGGGGGCGCTGCACGAGTTCTCGACGCTCCCCCACGTCAGGGAGGACGTCGCCGAGATAATCATCAACATCAAGAAGATGAGGTTCAAGTTCACCGCTGACGAGCCCAAGACGCTGACGCTTGACGTCGACGGCCCGCGGGAGGTCAAGGCCGGCGACTTCAAGGGCGAGGCGAGCGTGGAGATCCTCAACCCGGAGACGCCGATAGCGGTGCTGGACAAGGGCGCAAAGCTGTACGTCGAGATCGAGGTGGACAGCGGCCGGGGCTTCGTGCTGAGCGAGATGCAGGTTCAGGCCGAGAAGCCCCTAGGCGTGATACCCGTGGACTCCAATTTCTCCCCGGTCAAGCGCGTGAACTTCAAGGTGGAGAACACGCGCGTGGGGCAGCGGACCGACTACGACAAGCTGATCCTCGAGGTCTGGAGCGACGGCAGCATCACGCCGAGGGACGCGGTGAGTTACGCGGCCAGCATCCTCAAGAACCACCTGGGACTCCTCATAACCAAGGAGGAGAAGGCCGCCGAGGAGGAGATCGAGGAGGTCGACGAGGAGTGGGTCAGGATCCACGACCTGCTTCAGCGGAACGTCGAGGAGCTGGAGCTCAGCGTGCGCTCCAGCAACTGCCTGAGGACCGCTGAAATAAAGACCATCGGCGATCTGGTGCGCAAGACCGAATCGGAGATGCTGAAGTTCAGGAACTTCGGAAGGAAGTCGCTGAAGGAGATATCGGACATTCTGGCAAGCATGGGGCTCCACTTCGGCACCGACGTGGACTACTACATGGACAAGCGGAAGGCTGAGTCGGCCGCTCGGGTGAAGGCGCAATACGGGTAGGCCGATAGAGGGCAAGCCAGAGCGGGGTAAAGGAAGGCGATAGATGCGTCACAGAAAAGTGGGTCGTAAACTCGGAATGAAGAAGGAGCATCGGGAGATGATGCTCCGAAATCTGGTGACCTCGGTCCTCAAGACGGAGAGCGTGCGGACTACGGAGACGCGCGCGAAGGAGGCGAGGAAGCTGGTGGAGAGGATTATAACCTGGGCGAAGAAGGGCGACCTGCACTCGCGCAGGATGGCGGCGCGCTACGTGATGGACGACGGAGTGCTGAAGGAGGTCTTCGCGGCCACCGGCCCGAGGTTCGCCAACCGGCCGGGGGGCTACACCAGGATCATCAAGCTCGGCAGACGCCACGGCGACGCAGCGCCGATCGTGATTCTGGAGCTGACCGAGAAGAGCGCGAAGGTGGAGGAGGAGAAGGCGTCGCGCAAGGCCAAGAAGGAAGCCAAGAAGGAGGCCGAGCGCAAGGCGGGGGAGAAGGGGGAAGGCGATCTGCCCGAAGCGAGGGCGTAGGGAGACAACCGATTGCAATCCGCAGCCCTGGCCTTGCCGGGGCTGCGTTTCTATTTGGGGGGTCGGGGGATGAGGCCGAGCAATGAACTGAGGGTTGTGCCGTGAACGCTGGGCTTGTTGAGAAACTCGGGGAGATAGTGGGCGGGGAGCGGGTGGTCTCGGGCGGCGAGGCCCTTGATCGCTACGGGTCGGACGCAACGGGGCTGCGG
>JBAQHK010000284.1:0-1791 GCA_049288275.1 bacterium
GTTGTAGACCGGAGACCGGCTTGCCACCCGTCACCTGTGAACAGCCCCGCCGTTCAGGCTGTCCAGGAGCGTATCATTTCGTCTATGCTTTGTCAAGGTAATATAGACAATACCTTGACAAGAACCATCCGTCCTGATACGATGGGCCTCGTTGGGCCGTGGCGGCACAGATCCGCCGCCCGGGCCTGGTGAGGTCAGGAGCCGGTATGAAGGTCATCATCATCGGTG
The DNA here is from genome assembly GCA_049288275.1 of bacterium. Taxonomy (GTDB): domain Bacteria; phylum Arandabacterota; class Arandabacteria; order Arandabacterales; family Arandabacteraceae; genus JBAQHK01. The sequence continues at coordinate 229 of JBAQHK010000284.1, forward strand.
GGACGGGACTGATCGGCCGCGCGCTGGCTGACGATCTGGCCAGGGATGGCCACGAGGTGATCATCCTCAGCCGGCGTTCGGGGCCCGCGAAAGGATTCCGGCCGGGCATCCGCCTGGCTCGCTGGGATGGGCACACGGCGGAGGGCTGGGGGCCGCTGGCCGATGGTGCGGATGTCATCGTCAACCTGGCCGGCGAGAACCTGTCTGCCGCCCGGTGGACGCCTCAGCGGAAGCAAGCAATCTCAGACAGCCGGGCGAGCGCGGGCGGAGCGGTCGTCGATGCCGTGCTGCAGGCGCGCAAGAAGCCGCGCGTCCTGGTCCAGTCATCCGCAGTCGGCTACTACGGTCCGACGGGCGACGAATCGCTGCGGGAAGATGCTCCCTCGGGCGATGGCTTCCTGGCCGGCGTCTGCCGGGACTGGGAAGCCAGTTCACAGCCGGTGGAAGGCATGGGGGTGAGAAGGGTGGTGGCGCGGACCGGAGTCGTGCTATGCCCGAAGTCCGGTGCATTGCCTCGCATGCTGCTGCCGTTCAAGTTCTTCGTTGGCGGCCCGCTCGGGTCGGGCAGGCAGTGGATGTCGTGGATCCATCTCGACGATCAAGTGCGCGCTCTTCGGTTCCTGATGGAGACACCCGGCGCGAAGGGCGCCTTCAACCTCTCCGCCACACCACTGACCAACCGGCGATTCGCCCAGGTGGCGGGCAAGGTCATGCGGCGCCCGGCATTCTTTACCGTCCCGGCCGCGATCATTCGCCTCCTGTTCGGCGAGATGGGCACCGTCGTCCTGGACGGGCAGCGCGTGTCCGCCAAGCGCCTCACGGACCTTGGTTTCAAGTTCCGCTTCCCCGATGCCGAGACGGCGCTCGCCGATCTGCTGCGCCGGCCGGCTGCCGAGAAGGGCGGCTGACGTCCTTGGGCCAGCCGGGCACCGAGCGAAAGGCGGACGCATGACGACTGCCATCTGGTGGGTGAGGCGCGATCTTCGCCTGGGTGACAACCAGGCATTGACAGCTGCCCTCAGCCAGGCGGACCAGGTCCTGCCGGTCTTTGTGCTCGACCCCGCGCTGCTGGCTTCGCCCTGGGTGGGTGAGAAGCGGCTGGCCTTCCTCTATGATGGGCTGCGTGCTCTCGACCGTGATCTGCGAGACCGTGGGAGTCACCTGATCGTCCGCCGCGGAGACCCCGTTCACATCCTGGCTGATCTGCGAATGGAAGCTGGCGCGGACACGATCCTGGCCGAAGCCGACTACTCTCCCTATGCCCGCCGGCGCGATGAGCGAGCAGCCGGGGAGTTGCCCATCGAGTTCATGCTCGGCCTGACGGTCCATCCGCCGGATGACGTCGTGAAGGCCGATGGCACGCCGTACAGCGTGTTCACTCCCTTCAGCCGGGCCTGGCGCGCGAGGCCATGGCCGGGTGATCCCCTGTCCGCCCCGCGCCGCATCGCCACTCCCTCCGAAATCAAGAGCGAGGACGTCCCCGACGCGCCACGGCTGTCTGATCGCATTCCCTTTCGAGCAGGAGAGGCCGAAGCGAAGCGGCGGCTGACAGCTTTCACACGC
>JBAQHK010000285.1:0-6691 GCA_049288275.1 bacterium
GGTCACGGGGGAGATAATAGCTTGCCTTCACAGGGAGGTTGTGTTACCCTAACATTCGCCGATCAAAACAAGCGAGGTTATCATGGATGAGCGACTCGTTGAGATAATAGTAGCAATTGTGGACAGGCTTGTGGACAGGGGGAACGGGCAGGACACAGTAGAAGGGATAACACGGTCGCTGATGGTCGAGGGCTACAACGCCCAGGAGATCAACACCGCCTTCATGTGGCTGTATCACACCGTGGACGAGAGCTTCTTCGAGGAGGGCAAGATTGTCCTCAACGAGAGGTCGCCCGGCGCGGTGAGGGTCCTCAACGATTTCGAACGGACGATGATCACGCCTGAGGCCTACGGCTACGTTCTCCAACTGGGCCAACTCGGGCTTCTGGACAATCTTCAGATAGAGGAAGCGCTCGACCGCGCGATGTACATGTGCGCCGACATGGTCGAGCTCAACGACGTCAAGCAGGTCGTGCCCTCCATAATCCTGGAGGGAATCCCGGGCTATCGTCCCGGGCTGATCTCCTGGCGCAGCGAGGCCGACGGCGCGGTCCCTCATTAGCAGCAGGCTCGCCAGGGACAGGCTGGCTTCGCCGACTCCACTTGATTTTCGGCGGGTTCCGGATTATCCTCACAATGTTTGGCGGTAAGTTCCAAGTCGAGGGTGGAGTTGCCGATGAGCTCTAGACAGAAGTCTCTGGTCATAGTGGAGTCCCCCGCCAAGGCCAAGACCATAAACCGGTTTCTGGGTTCGTCCTACACAGTCAAGGCCTCGATGGGCCACGTCAGGGATCTGCCGGCGGCCAAGCTGGGAGTTGACGTGGACGGCGGTTTCAAGCCCCACTACGTCGTCATCAGCGGCAAGAAGAAGGTGGTCAGCGCGCTCAAAGCAGCCGCGGCCAAGGCCGAGAACGTCTACCTGGCGCCCGACATGGACCGCGAGGGCGAGGCCATAGCCTGGCACCTGGCCAACGTGATCGGCAAGGAACAGGCGCACGTGAGGCGGGTGATCTTTAACGAGATCACCGAAAAGGCCATAAAGGACGCCTTCAAGAACCCGATCGAGATCGACCTGCACAAGGTCGACGCCCAGCAGGCGAGGCGGGTCCTGGACCGGCTGGTGGGATATCTGGTGAGCCCGCTGCTTTGGAAGGTGGTTCACCGGAGAACCAGCGCCGGCCGGGTCCAGTCGGTGGCGCTCCGGCTTGTGTGCGAGCGCGAGGAGGAGATTGCCAGGTTCGTTCCCAAGGAGTACTGGACGATAGAAGCGGAGTTCCGTTCGCCCAGGGGAGAGCCGGTCAGGGCGAGCCTGGACAAGATAGGCAAGGTCAAGGCGGGTCTGGACACCGAGACCGAGGCCACCCGGGTGCGGGACGACATAATGTCGCAAACCTTCACGGTGCTCGCCGTCGACAAGAAGGAGAAGCGACGGAATCCGCGTCCCCCTTACATCACCAGCACCCTTCAGCAGGACGGCGCGCGCCGCATAGGTTTCGGGGCCCGCAAGACCATGTCCATCGCCCAGGCCCTGTACGAGGGGATAGACCTGGGTGAAGAGGGCCCGGTCGGGCTGATCACCTACATGCGCACCGACTCCATAAGGGTGGCCGCGGACGCCTGCGACCAGGCCAGGGGGTTCATAACCTCGACCTACGGCGACCAGTACATTCCGCGGACCGCCACCAAGTTCCGCAAGCCCAAGAGCTCCCAGGACGCGCACGAGGCCATCAGGCCGACCGACGTGGCGCGGACCCCGGAATCCCTGGCCAAGTTTCTGACCAGGGACCAGGCCAGGCTGTACAAGCTGGTCTGGGAGCGATTCGTGGCCAGCCAGATGGCCCAGGCGGTGTTCGATGTCACCACGGTTGGGATAGAGGGTGGCCCCTACACCTTCAAGGCATCGGGATCGGTGATGAGGTTCGACGGCTTCCTCAAGGTTCACGGGGAGAAGGCCGAGGACGAGGAGAAGCGCTTGCCGCAACTCGAGGTGGGTGACCGGCTCGCGCTGGAAAAGGTGGACGCCAACCGGCACGAGACCGAACATCCGCCCCGCTACACCGAGTCCAGCCTGATAAAGGAGCTGGAGGACAAGGGAATCGGGCGCCCCAGCACCTACGCCACCATCGTGAGCACCATTGTTGACCGCCGCTACGTGGACAAGACCAAGGATGCCCTGATGCCCACGGAGCTGGGCAAGACCGTTCTCAGCATTCTCTTGAAACTCTTCCCCGACATCTTCGAGGTCGGCTTCACCGCTCGGATGGAGACCGAGTTGGATCGGATCGAGTCCGGGCAGGACGACTGGGTCAAGGTGATCAGCGGCTTCTACGAGCCCTTCAGCAAGGATCTCGCGAGCGCCGACAAGATGAGGCAAGAGCTCAAGATCGCTGTCGAGGAGAAGGTGGATCAGCAGTGCGAGCTGTGCGGCCGCTCGATGGTCAAGAAGTGGGGGCGTCACGGCAGGTTCTTGGCCTGCTCGGGGTTTCCGGAGTGCAAGAACACCAAGCCACTTGAGGAGGAGGCCGAGACCACCGACGCGCGCTGCCCGGATTGCGGCGGCGAGATGATCGTCAGAACCGGACGCTACGGCAAGTTCCTGGCATGCAAGGCGTATCCCGCCTGCAAAGGCACCAAGCGTTACACCCTGGGGATCGGCTGTCCGGAGTGCGGCGGCGAACTGGCGGAAAAGAGAACCAAACGGGGTCGGATCTTCTACGGGTGCCAGGGCTATCCCAAGTGCAAGTTCGCGACCTGGGACAAGCCGGTGAGTCACAAGTGCCCCGACTGCGGGTTTCCAATAATGGTCTCCAAGGGATCGGGGGAAAAGGGTACCCGGCTGGAATGCCCCAAGTGCAAGGGCGGGGCGGAAAAATGACCGGACCTTCGGGGCAGGCATCGGGGCCCTCCGTGGTGATCGTCGGGGGAGGGCTTGCCGGCTCGGAGGCCGCCTGGCAGGCGGCCAGGCTTGGGGCCAGGGTCGTCCTGTACGAGATGCGTCCGGCCAGGCTGACCGAGGCCCATCGGACCGGGTATCTTGCCGAACTTGTCTGTTCCAACTCCCTCAAGTCGGAGTCCCTGGACAACGCCAACGGCCTTTTGAAGCTGGAGCTGGAGATGCTGGGTTCGCTCCTGGCCAAGGCCGCCCAGCAGGCGAGGGTGCCGGCGGGTAGCGGTCTGTGCGTTGATCGCAAGGCCTTCGCGGCCGCGGTCACCGCCGCCGTGGAGGCCCATCCCAACGTTGCCGTGGTTCGAGAGGAGATCGTGGAGGTGCCGCGGAGCGGCGTCGCCGTCTTGGCTCCCGGACCGCTGGCCTCGGCCCCGCTGGCCGAGAGTCTGGAGGCTCTGGTCGGCTCGCCCAGCCTCTTCTTCTACGACGCGGTCTCCCCGATAGTTGAAGCCGACAGCCTGGACATGTCCGTGGCCTTCGTCTCCTCGAGGTACGGCAAGGGGGAGTCGGCCTACGTCAACCTGCCGCTTGATCGGGAGGCCTACCTGACCCTGCTGCGGGATCTGGAGGAGGCCTCGCTGCTTCCCCGGCGGGAGTTTGAAGAGCCGAGGTTCTTCTCGGCCTGCATGCCGATTGAGGAGGTCGCGCGCCTTGGAAGGGAGACCCTGGCGCACGGCTGCATGAAGCCTGTGGGGCTTGTGGATCCGCGCACCGGCAAGATGCCGCACGCCGTGGTTCAGCTGAGACCGGAGAACGCCCAGCGCAGTCTCTTCGGCATGGTCGGGTTTCAGACAAGGATGCGGCACGGCGATCAGGAGCGGGTCTTGCGCAAGCTGCCGGGCATGGGCCGGGCGCGCTTCGCCAGGCTGGGGAGCATTCACCGCAACACCTACATCTCGGCCCCTGCGGTCGTTACCGCAGCCCTCGAGCACAGGAGCCGGCGAGGCCTCTTCTTCGCCGGCCAGATAACCGGCGGCGAGGGTTACATGGCCGCGGTCGCCACCGGCCTGGTGGCAGGCATAAACGCTGCCCGCGCGGCGTCCGGCGAGTCCTCGGTGGAGCTTCCGGCCGAGACCATGATCGGCGGCCTCACCAGGTATATCTCCGGGGCGCCTGCCGCGGATTTCAAGCCGATGAATCCAAGTTTCGGGCTCGTGCCCCCGCTGCCGGTGCGGGTGCGCGACAGGCGGCGACGCAACCTACTCTTGAGCGCGCGGGCGGTAGAGGCCCTGGAAGCATGGATCGGCGGCGTCGGCCTGGGTGTGGAGCCGCCCGTGAAGGTGAAGCACAGTGGAGTCGTATCTTAAGAAATTCCTGTTGCATCTGGCGCTTGAGAGGAACCTCTCGGACAACACCCTGAGCGCCTACGAGACCGATCTCAAGCAGTTCACTGCGTTCCTCAGGAATCAGCTCGGCGTCCGCAAGTTGAGCGTCAAGAACGTCGACCGCCTCTCCATAAGGCACTTCCTGCACCATCTCAGGGATCGGGGCGTCAAGGACAGCACCGTCAGGCGCAAGCTCGCAGCCATAAGATGTTTCATGCGCTACCTGTGCGCGCGGGAGAACCTCGGCAGCAACCCGGCCGCCGCGATCAAGACCCCGCACATGGGTAAGCGCCTGCCGTCGTTCCTCAATGTCGCCGAGGCCGAGCGGCTGATGGAGCTGCCCGAGAAGGGGGCGTTCGGCGGCCTGAGGGACCGTACGATCCTGGAGGTCTTCTACAGCACGGGCGTCCGACTGAGCGAACTGCACTCGCTCGACGTATCCGATGTTGACCTCTACGGTGAAGTGATCAAGGTCAAGGGCAAGGGGCGCAAGGAGAGGCTGATCCCGCTGGGGCGAATGGCGTCGGGGGCGGTCAAGGAGTATCTTCCGGGCAGGGCGCGGTTCCTCAAGTCCAGGAACCGAGTTGGAGAGGCGGCGCTTCTTGTGAACAAGTTTGGCAGGCGGCTGGCTCGCCGGGGCATCCAGCGGATCGTCAGGCACTACCTTCAGAGGGTCTCGAGCCTGAGGCAGATGAGCCCGCACGTCTTGAGACACACGTTTGCCACTCACATGCTCGACCGTGGAGCCGATCTGCGTGCGGTGCAGGAGCTTCTGGGCCACGCCAGCCTCTCCAGCACTCAGGTCTACACTCACGTCACCACCGACAGGCTTCGGCGGGTTTACAACCAGGCCCATCCGAGGGCCTGAAGACGGGCAAGGGGGATCTCGTGGAAGGGCCAGCGGCGAAACTGAGGAGCACCACCATATTGGGTGTCAGGCGGGACGGCCGGGTCGCGATGGGCGGCGAAGGCCAGGTCAGCCCGCGCTACATCTTGTGACGAAAGGAGCCGGTATGTGGAACAGGCAGGACTTCCTGACCATCTATGACCTCACACCCGAAGACGTCAACCGGGTGCTGGATCGCGGACTGGACCTCAAGCGCAAGCATCACGCCGGAAGGCTGGAGCCCCTGGTCAAGGGAAAGTCGATGGGCATGGTCTTCCGCAAGCCCAGCCTGAGGACCAGGATCAGTTTCGAGATGGCCATGGTGGGCCTCGGCGGGCACGCGATCTACATCTCCGATGAGGAGATCAAGCTGGGAAGGCGGGAGGCGGTCTCGGACGTTGCCAGAGTGCTCTCCCGATACGTGGACATCATCATGGTGAGAACCTTCGATCACAAGGAAGCCGAGGACCTTGCGAAGTGGGCCCCCGTGCCGGTGATAAACGGGCTCACGGACGCCTATCATCCCTGCCAGGTGTTGGGGGATGTGATGACCGTGAAGGAGAAGAAGGGCCGCCTGGATGGACTCAGGGTGGCCTTCTTCGGTGACGGCAACAACGTCGCCAACTCGTGGATAAACGCCGCGGCCAGGATCAAGTTCAAGCTGGCGCTGTGCATGGCAAAGGGCTACGAGCCCGACGCGGCTATCCTCGCGCGGGCTCGCGGTGACGGAGCGGACGTGGAAATCGTCTACGATCCGGCGGAGGCCGCCCGCGGAGCGGACGTCATATATACCGATGTTTGGGCGAGCATGGGCGCCGAGGCCGAGGCTGAGACGCGCAATCGGGCCATGCAGCATCTGCAGGTCAACGACAAACTCCTGGCGGCGGCCAAGCCCGACGCCATGGTGCTTCACTGCCTTCCCGCTCACAGGGGGCACGAGATCACCGACAGCGTGATGGATGGCCGGCAGTCGGCGGTCTTCGATGAGGCCGAGAATCGGATGCACATTCAGCGGGCGATAATAGTGGAGCTTCTGGTCAGGTGAGACGCCTTGCGAGAGGTCCGGCTGCGCTGACCTGCCTGGTCGCGACGGGCCTGGTCCTGCTCGGGCCGGGCTGCGCCAAGAGGGGGCTGCCTCCGGGCGGGCCGGAGGACAAGACCGCTCCCCGCGTGGAGAGCATGAGCCCCCCCAGCGGGACCGTCGAGGTCGACCCCGCAGAGCGCATGAGGCTGGTCTTCAGCGAGCCCATGAAACGCAGGACGGTGGAGACCGCGGTGATCGTGAGTCCGCCGGTGAAGTGGATCAAGCGCTACTGGGAGGAAAACACCTACGTGATGGTGCCGGGCCAGAGCCTGCTTGCCGAGGCCACCTACCTGGTGTCGGTGGCCAACACCGCCGAGGACCGCCACGGGGTCAAGATGGAGAAGACCTTCGTGGCGGGGTTTTCCACAGGTTCGACAATAGAGGCCGGAGTGATATCCGGAGCCGTGTCCTGGAAGAATCTCACGGTGGAGCGAGGTGTGGTCGAGGTC
>JBAQHK010000286.1:0-3199 GCA_049288275.1 bacterium
ATCCAGATCTCGCGGTTGTCGACAAGGTCGGTGACCCTGGGATCGCTGCCGTAGTTGTCCACGAAGTAGTACATGAGATAGAGTGGAATCTCCACCGTAATGTACTCGCGGGCGTGATGATTGCCCAGGTAGAGTATGCGGGGCTCGCCCTCGGTCGTGCCTACGTTGTCGGAAATCTTCATGGCCCAGATCTGGCGGCTTTCGATCGACTGGCCGATGGACTGCACCATGCAGATCGTGGGGTTGGCGTCCGCCACGCTGTCCATCTCGGCGTAGGCTTCCTCGTAGGTATGATAGGCGCTTCCCACGCCCAGTATCCCCAGGTCGGCAATCTCGCGCTGGATGTCGACTATCAAGATCTCGTAATTGGGCGCGAGAGCCTCCAATTCCGAGAATCGCTCCTGGGGCAGCGAGATGTCGGCGTAACGGCGCCCTCCCCACGAGGCCACGTCCTCAAACTGGGACACCACCTTCTTAAGATGCTCGAAGTTATCGAAGTAAACCCTTACCAACATATCGTTTGCGTATGTCATCTGATAGGCGCCGAGCACGGTAAGCGCGGCGAGGACCGTCAGTGCCAGGGTTGTTGTAGCCTTGCGCATTCTTTGGCCTCCTTGAGCCTATTAGCAAAAGCGGGGCAGCGCCCTGCTGCCCCACGCCGTTCGCTCATGACATATTATACCACGCCGGCCGGCTCCAAGTCAATCACGGTTTGAGCGCCGCGAGTCTCGCAGCATCCAGCGCCTACTTGGCCTTGCGCGGGCCGGAAGGCTTGGCGAAAACTAACTCGCCGGTCTTGGGGTCGGCGTCTATCTCCACCGTGTCCCCCTCGGCGAATTCGCCTTCCAGGAGCTTCAAGGCCAGAGGGTTCTGGATTCTCTTCTCGATGGTGCGCCTCAGGGGGCGCGCGCCGAAGGCCGGATCGAACCCTTCCCTGGCGATTGCCTCCTTGGCCCTGGCGGAGAGCACAACGTCCAGCTTGCGCTCCTTGAGCCTCGCCCGCAGCCGTTCGATCTGAAGGTCCACGATTCGCTTGATCTCATCAAGCCCCAGGCTGTTGAAGATGATGATCTCGTCCACCCTGTTCAAGAACTCCGGCCTGAAGTGCGCCTGGAGCGCCTCGGTGACCCGGCGGCGCATCTCCTTGTCGTCCCCCCCGAGATCGCGGATGTACTGGCTCCCGATGTTGGAGGTCATGGTGATCACGGTGTTCTTGAAGTCCACGGTCCGGCCCTTGCCGTCGGTCAAGCGGCCGTCATCCAGGATCTGGAGCATCACGTTGAAGACGTCCTGGTGGGCCTTCTCTATCTCGTCGAAGAGGATCACCGAATAGGGCTTGCGCCGTATGGCCTCGGTGAGATAGCCGCCCTCCTCGTAGCCCACGTAGCCGGGCGGAGCGCCGATAAGGCGCGCCACCGAGTGGCGCTCCATGAATTCCGACATGTCCACCCTCGCCATCGCCCGCTCGTCGTCGAACAGGAACTCCGCCAGCGCCCGCGCAAGCTCGGTCTTGCCCACGCCCGTCGGGCCCAGAAAGATGAAGGATCCCAGCGGGCGGTTGGGGTCCTGAAGCCCCGCCCGGGCTCTCCTCACCGCGTTGGAGACCGCCTCGATCGCCTGGTCCTGCCCCACCACCCGCATCCTCAGGCGCTCCTCCATCTTCACCAGCTTCTCCACCTCCCCTTCGAGCATGCGCGACACCGGTATGCCGGTCCACTTGGACACGATCTCGGCGATGTCGTCCTCGTCCACCTCCTCCTTTAGCATCTTGATGTCCTTCTGGTGCTGCTGGAGCGCGCGGGTGAGAGCTTCCACTTCCTTGTTGAGGCCGACCATCCTCCCGTAGCGTATCTCGGCCACGCGCTCGAGGTTGCCGGCCCGCTCGGCGACGTCCGCCTCCTGCTTGGCCCGCTCTATCGACTCCTTCGCCTTCCTCAACTTCTCGATTATGTCCTTCTCGGTCTGCCAGTGGGCCTTCATGCCGCGGGACTTCTCGCCCAAGTCCGCGATCTCCTTGTCCACCTTGGCAAGCCGCTCCCTCGATGCCTTGTCCTTCTCCTTGGAGAGCGCCTGCTTCTCGATCGTCAGCTGCATTATCCGCCGCTCCACCTCGTCTATCTCTGTGGGAAGCGAATCAATCTCGATCCTCAGCCGGGACGCCGACTCGTCAATCAAGTCAACCGCCTTGTCCGGCAGGAAGCGGTCGGTGATGTAGCGGTTGGAGAGCACCGCCGCCGCCACCAGGGCGGTGTCCTTGATCGCAACGCCGTGATGCACCTCGTAACGCTCCTTGAGGCCCCGCAGGATGGCGATGGTGTCCTCTACGCTGGGCTCGCCCACAAGGATCGGCTGGAATCTCCGCTCCAGGGCCGGGTCCTTCTCGATGCGCTTGCGATACTCGTCTATGGTGGTGGCTCCGATCGCCCTGAGTTCACCGCGCGCCAGGGCGGGCTTGAGCATGTTGGAAGCGTCCACCGCCCCCTCGGCGCCCCCGGCGCCCACCAGGGTGTGCAGCTCGTCAATGAAGAGGATCACCTTGCCGCCGGCCTCCTCTATCTCCCGCAAGACCGCCTTCAAGCGTTCCTCGAACTCGCCTCTGAACTTGGAGCCCGCGACCAGCGCGCCCACGTCCAGGCCCACAACGCGCTTGTCCTTCAGGCTCTCGGGCACGTCGCCTTTCATCACCCGCTGGGCCAGCCCCTCGACGATCGCGGTCTTGCCGACTCCGGGCTCGCCAATGAGGACCGGGTTGTTCTTAGTGCGCCGTGAGAGCACCTGCACCACGCGCCGGATCTCGTCGTCCCTGCCTATCACCGGATCCAGCTTACCCTTCCTCGCGAGGTCGGTGAGATCGCGCCCAAACTTCTGAAGCGCCTGGTACTTGTCCTCGGGAGCCTGGTCGGTGACCCGCTGCGTGCCCCGTATCTCGACCAGGGCCTTGTACACGCTGTCCTTGGTGACCCCGTTGCGCGCCAGCACCGCGCTGGCCGCCGAGTCGGTGTCGATCACGCCCACCAGGAGATGCTCGGTGCTCAGAAACTCGTCCTTGAGGCGCTCCATCTCGACGAAGGCGTTGTCCACCGCCTTGCGAAGAGCCTTGGAGAGGTACCCCCCTGCCTCGGTCGCGCCGTAGACCTTGGGAATCTTGCCGATTTCGTCCGCTATCTCCCGCCTGATGCTGTCGGGGTCGGCGCCGACC
>JBAQHK010000287.1:0-7935 GCA_049288275.1 bacterium
CCTCCTACCTGCCCCGAGCCGCCCGCAATCCCGCGGCTAGGGCTTCCGAAGTATCGCCTCCAGCCTTTCTTTGTCAAAGCCAACCACGATCTCGCCGTCAACGTCTATTACCGGCACGCCCCGCTGGCCGGACTTGGTCACGAGGTCCTTCAGCCCGTTGGGATCCGTGGTCACGTCAATCGCCTGGTACGCCACATGCTTGGTGTCAAGGAACTCCTTGGCAACTTTGCACCAGGGTCAAGTCGGAGTGCTATAAACCGTCACCTTCATGTCGAGCCTCCTCTTGTTAGCCGCCTGTAGATCTCACTGCTATCCAGATCATACCTTTTGGCGACGGTCTTTGCCGCCAACTTCTTCTTCAGCCCCCCGCTCACAAGCTCCGCAGCCTCCCGCACGGCGGCCTCGAGGCCCGCGCTCTCCGCGGGCGCCGCGCCGGCAGCCGGAGATCTCCCCTCGCACACCACGACGAACTCCCCGCGCGGCTCGCGCTCGGCGAACCTGGCCAGAAAGGATGAGACCGGGCCCTTGTCGATCTCCTCGTGCAGCTTGGTGATCTCCCTGGCCACCACACAGGCTCGGTCGCCCAGAGCGTGCTTGATGTCCTCCAGGCACTCAACCAGGCGATGAGGGGCCTCGAAGAAGACCAGCGCGCGCTCCTCGGCCGCAAGATCGGCGAGTCTCTGCCGGCGTCGCGATCGCTTCCTGGGGAGGAACCCCTCGAAGACGAATCTCCCGTCCTCCATTCCCGAGACCGACACCGCGGCCACGGCTGCGCTCGCGCCCGGCACCGGAACCACCCTGAACCCGCCTTTCCAGGCCGCGTCCACCAGCCGCCTGCCCGGATCGGACACACCCGGGGTCCCGGCCTCCGCCACCAGCGCCACCGGTCGGCCGGCGCGCAAAATGCCCAGGGCAACCTCACCCATGCGAGCCGCGTTCTCTTCCCGGTAGCTCGCGATCCTCGCGGTTATGCCGTGGTGGCGCAGCATCACCCTGGTCTTGGGCACGTTCTCGGTCAGCACGGTGTCCACGCTCCGGAGAACCTCCAGGGCTCTTATGGTGATGTCATTGAGATTGCCTATCGGAGTTGCAACTACGTAGAGGATATCTTCACGGTGAGGCATCGGGTTGAGGGGCGCCTAACGCTGATTGCCAAGCATCAAGAGCTCGAGAAGCCGCCCCTGCTGCTCGGACAATTCCCACGCGCGGGCGAAATCACCCTTCTCGAGCGCGGCCTTCATCCGCTTGTCTATGCCCTCGATTCTCCGCGTGAGCGACTTATCCGGCTTGCCGTTGGACCTCTTGGGTTTGGCCTTCTTCGCGGCCCTTCCGTTAGCCATGGCGGCTGGGTCGCCTCCTTTCCCGCTAAGCCTGCTTCCAGTCTATCACTTCCATCGACCTGATGCTGCCGTCGGCGAAGGGACTGACAACAAGGCTGATCTTGTCCTGTGGATTGGAGACTTTGTCAATCGCGAGAGTCTCTCCGCTCAAGGTGACCTCACCCAGTCTCAAGCTTCCATCAATATGTTTAAGCACACTCGCGGCCATGTTTTCAAGCAGAAAAACCGGCTTGCGATTCTCTTCGCCGAAAGGCTCCAGGCAGAGCAGCGACTAGACGTTGGCCGAGCTGAGATCGGCGAGTCCCAGCCGCCCGTCAATCGGGATCTCCTTGCGGATCATCTCCGGGGTAATCCTCTCGTCCATGTAAGCGAGCAGGGCCTCCCGGAAGGCCTCGACATTGCCGCGCTCGATTGAGAATCCCGCCGCCTGCTTGTGGCCTCCGAAGCCCATAAGGAAGCGCTTGTTGGCGCTCAGGGCGTCGACCAGGTCCACACCCTTGGGCCCTCTGGCCTCCCCCACGCCGGTATCGGTCTTCATCGAGATGATCACCACCGGCTTGCCGGTGGCCTCCGCCACTCTCGAGGCGCAGAAGCCTACGGTCTTGGTAGGCAGATGCTCCTCCACCATGACCACCGCTCTGTGGGAATCCTCGCCCGCCTGGCCCAGGTGGTTCTGGACACGCTCGTAGGCCCTTCTGGATTTCTCCTTCCTGCGCTCGCATTCCATCACCAGCGACGACAGGAGCTCCTCCGCGTCGTCCTCCTCCGTGGCAAGCAGCAGCTCGCAGCCGAGGTTGCCGCCCTCGTCCGATCGGGCCGAGCCCAGGATCGGCACAATCCTCGCCAGCATTTCGGTCATCGTGGAGTCCCGGTCCACCCAGATGTGGGATTTCAAGACCGTGAAGGGAACCGCGCGCTGCCCCAGGAGCTGCTTCACGCCGTTGGCGACGATGATCCGGTTCTCCCCGACAAGCGGCACCCTGTCGGCGAAACTGCCCAGGGCCGCCATGCCCAGGGCCACATCCAGCGAGGGCGGGCCGGCGATCTTGCGATAGCGCTCCGCGAAGGCCTCGACGAATCTGTAGGCGACCCCGCATCCGGCCAGGTCCCTGAAGCCGTAGGCGGAATCGCGCCGCTTGGCGTCCACCACAGCCAGCGCCGGCGGCAGCTCCTCGGGCGGCTCGTGATGATCGGTGACGATCACGTCCATCCCCAGCGAACGCGCGTGGGCAGCTCCCTCCTTGGAGCTGACGCCGCAGTCCACGGTTATCACCAGCCCGGCGCCGGTCTTCTTGAAGCGATCCGCCAGCTTGGGCGAAAGCCCTATGCCCTCGGTCGGGGAATCCGGAATGTAGTATGAGACGTCGGCGCCGATCTCCTTCAAGGCGCCGAACACAATGGCGGCTGCGCTGATGCCGTCCACGTCGTCGTGGCCCAGGACCACCACGTGATCGTCGTTGGAAACCGCCTGTATCAGCCTTTCGACGGCGGGCTCGATGTCCGGAAGGGTGAAGACGTCGCCCATGTCCGCGAGCGATGTCGCAAGGAAGACTCGCGCCCGCTCCTCGTCACCGAAGCCCCTGGAGACCAGCACGGTGGCCGCCATGGCGGAGAGCCCCAGCCCGTACTCCAGGCGTTTGACCTTGGACTTGTCTGCGGCAGCGACTTTCCAATGAGCCTTGGGCATACCTTGAAGCCGTCAAACCCTCACGAAGACCTGTTCGAATACTGAGACGGCCCGATCCACATCCACGTCATCCACGTCCAGATGGGTCACCGCCCGAATCCTGGTGCGGCCGAATGGTACCACACGCACGCCGCGCTGCTCAAGCAGTAAGACGCACTGGTCCACGCTTCGGCCGGTCCCGGAAACGTCGATCACCACGATGTTGGTTTGAACAGAGTCAAGATCCACGGTAAGCGACGGGATCGCCGCTACCGCCTCGGCCAGCACTCGCGCCCGCCTATGGTCGTCAGCCAGCCGGGCGATGTTGTGCTTGAGGGCATAGATGCCCGCGGCGGCGATTATGCCGGCCTGCCTCATCCCACCACCCAGGAGCTTGCGGTATCTTCTGGCCACCAGAATGAAGTCCGGGTCGCCCGCCAGCATCGATCCTATCGGGGCGCCGAGGCCCTTGGAGAGGCAGAACATCACCGAGTCCGCCAGGGCGCAGTAGTCCCTGACGTCGCGGCCCGACGCAAGGGCGGCGTTGAAGATCCGGGCGCCGTCCAGGTGGACCTTGAGGCCCCGTTGGAGGGCCAGCGCGCGGATCTCGCGCATTCCCTCGATGGGGTGAACCACGCCCCCGGCCCGGTTGTGGGTGTTCTCCAGGCAGACCAGCCTCGTCACGGGCTGGTGAATGTCGTCGTCCCTGATCGCGGCCTCGATCCTCTCCGCCGAGAGGATTCCCTTCTCCCCGGCCAAGGGCGCCAACTGGACTCCAGCGAGAACCGCGGGACCGCCGACCTCATACTTGTATATGTGCGAGCCGGCCTCGACCACGGCCTCGTCGGTGCGCCGGGTGTGCGCAAGGATCGCGGCTTCGTTGCCCATGGTGCCGCTCGCTACGAAGAGCGCGGCTTGCTTGCCGGTGATCTGGGCCGCCAGGGCCTCCAGCTCCCTCACGGTCGGGTCGTCCTCGAAGACGTCGTCTCCGACCACAGCCTGGGCGATCGCCCGGCGCATCTCGGGCGTCGGCTTGGTGACGGTATCGCTTCTCAGGTCCACGGGATCGTGGGGCATTCGCTCTCCTCTGGGTTCCGTCGCGCGCCGCGCCCGGCCGAGCCGGCCCGCCGCGGCGATTAGGGAGTATACAAGCCGGCGCGGCCTAAGTCAACGCGCCGGGACAGCCGGCCCCCTGGCTAGCCTGCCAGAGTTCGCTTGTCGCCTCTTCGGCGGGTGACGCCGATTCGGTCCAGATGCTCCAGGAGCGGCACGGCGTACTTGCGGCTTGTGCCGAGCAGGTTCTTGAGATCGCCTGCCGTGGCCTCGCCGTGTTCCTTGAGGTAGGCTCTTATCCTGACGGCCGCCTCGTCGACGGCCGACTTGTGCATCACGATGCCCGGCTCCAGCCTTACGATTTCGCCTTCCCCGATCACCAGATCGATCACCTTCCTGAAGACGTCGACCGGAATCCGCGCCTCGAGTCCCAAGTCCTTTTCAGTAGGCGGCTGGAAGCCGCCGCGCTCCACCAGCTCCAGCACCAGCTTTCGGGCGCGCTCCTCGGCCGGGCTCAAGCTCACGCCCTCGCGTCCGGCCCGCACGCTTCCCTTGCGGATGGTCACACGCCCGCAGGACTCAAGGCGACCCAGGAGCCAATTGAGGACACCGATGTCCCCCAGGCCCAGCCGCTCCCTGAGTTCCTCCCTGGGAATGCCCCAGGTCAGGCGGTTGTGCGCCAGGTAGGCCTTGAGCGTCTCCTCGGTCCGCCGCTCCAGGTCGCCGAGGCAGTCCGCGTGCAGGTAGAGCCCGCCCGGGATCTCGAAGACCCGGCCGGCGGCCTCGAGAGCGCGGACCAGGGACTCCGCCTCGGCCAGCCCCGATGAGATCTTCTTCCTCACCAGCTCGAGCCTCATGCCGTGAGGCGAAGCCTTGAGGTGCGCCTCGGCAGCCCGGGCCGGCTCGCGGCCGGCCAGCTCGCCTAAGAGGGCCAGCGCCGCGGCGTCGCCGCGCTTGTGCCCTGCGGCTGCCGGATCCAAGACACTTCCCCCGCCTACGGTCCTCATTGGAGAATACGTGCGCAGCACGAATCGGTCGTTGTAGCCCGCCACGACAGGGCTCTCCAGCCGGATCTGGGCGAAGCACCTCTGGCCGGGAGCGAGCCTCTCGCGGTCCAGCAGGAAGACCCGGCCGATGGTCTCGCTCGCCCCCAAGTGGAACCTGATCCGCGCCCGGCTCTCCAGCGGCCTGGCGGCCGAGCCCACCAGGAAGAGATCAACGTCAACTATCGAGGACGCCTGGAAATCCCCCGGAGAGACCAGGCAGTCGCCGCGCGCTATCTTGGCCTTCTCCACCCCGTGGATGCCCACGGCGGTGCGCTGGCCGGCGAAGGCGCGCTCCACCCGCTGGCCGTGGACCTCGACGCTCCGCACGCGCACGGGCTCGGCTCCGGGCTCAAGTTCCAGCCTGGCTTCCTCGGCGATCGCCCCCGACCACAGCGTTCCCGTCACGACCGTGCCGCGTCCGGCGACCGAGAAGACCCGGTCGACCGGGAGCCTCACCGCCTCACCGATGGCGCGCTCCTCGACCTCGGCGACCATCCTCTCCAGGGCCTCTCGCAGCTCGGCCAGCCCCTCGCCGGTCGCGACCGACGTGGCGACCACCGGAGAGCCCTTGTACCGCGTGGGCTCGAGGAACTCCTCGACCTCCTCCCGCACCGCGGCCGCCAGATCCGAATCCACCATGTCGGCCTTGGTCAGAGCGAAGACCGCGCGCCTCACCCCCAGTATGGAGACGATGTCGAAGTGCTCGCGGGTCTGTGGCATTATGCCCTCGTCGCAGGCCACCACGAAGAGCACTATGTCGATGCCGCCCACGCCCGCAAGCATATTCTTGATGAACCGTTCGTGGCCGGGGACATCCACCACGCCGACCTTGGCCCCCCCGGCCAGGTCGAAATGAGCGAAGCCCAGGTCGATGGAGATGCCCCGCTCCTTCTCTTCCTGAAGACGATCGGTGTCGATTCCGGTGAGAGCCTTGACCAGCGCTGTCTTGCCGTGGTCTATGTGGCCGGCGGTCCCTATGATCACGCGTCGCATGCCGCTATTCGGGTACCCGCTCGATCTGAGCGCCCAGGGCGCCGAGCTTCTGCTCGATGCCTTCGTAGCCCCTGTCGATGTGGTAGACGCGGGAGATGTGGGTCTCGCCGTCGGCGATGAGCCCGGCGAGCACCAGGGCCGCGCTTGCCCTCAGGTCGGTGGCCATCACCGGCGCTCCGCTCAGACGTTTGACGTATCCCACGTGGGCGGTGTTGCCCTCTATCTTGATGTCCGCTCCCATGCGCCTGAGCTCGGGCACGTGGGTGAAGCGGTCCTTGAAGACGGTCTCGCTTATCACGCAATTGCCCCGGGCCACGGTCATCAGGGTCATGTACTGGGCCTGAAGGTCAGTCGGGAAACCGGGGAACGGAGACGTGAGGACGTCCACGGAGGCGATGTCGCGCTTGCCGCGCACCGAGATTGTTCCCTCGGAGCATTCCACGCCTACGCCGGCCTGCCTCAAGTTGAGGATCAGGGCCTCGAGATGCTCGGGGCACGCGTCCTCGATCTCGATCTTGCCGGCGGTTATCGCTCCTGCGATCAGGTAGGTGCCCGCCTCTATCCTGTCGGGGATGGTGCGGAACCTGGTGGGGTGAAGCTGCTTCACGCCTTCGACTTCGATGGTGTCGGTGCCGGCTCCCCGGATCTTGCCGCCCATCGAGTTGATGAACTCGGCGAGCGCGGTTATCTCGGGCTCCTTGGCCGCGTTGATGATCCGGGTGGTCCCCTCGGCCAGAGATGCCGCCATCAGGGTGTTGGCGGTGGCTCCCACGCTTGGTATGGAGAACTTGATCGGACGCCCCTTGAGGCCCGCGGTCTCGGCCACGATGTAACCGTGGTCTATCTCGATCTTGGCGCCAAGCTCCTGCATGGCCCTTATGTGAAGATCAACCGGCCTCGGTCCCCAGGCGCAGCCTCCGGGCAGCGACACCTTGGCCCTGCCGCACGAGGCCAAGAGAGGCCCCAGCACATAGATGGAAGCCCGCATGGTGCTCACCAGATCGTAGGGCGCCTCGAACCCGGAGAGCCCCGTGGTGTCGACGGTGAGGGTGTGATCGTCCAGGCCGGCGACGACGCCCAGGCGCTCCAGCACCGACTTCATGGTGACCACGTCCCTCAGGCCCGGCACGTTGGTCACCACCGACACGCCGCGGGTGAGGAGGCACGCGGTCATGATAGGGAGCACCGCGTTCTTGGCGCCGCCTATCTTGACGGTGCCCTTGAGCTTGCGCCCGCCCTTCACAACTATCTTGTCCATCTACTCAGCCCTCACAGGTAAGTTCGTCAGCCTCTGGTCACAAGGACGATTCTGTCGCGCCCGGCAAGGTCCCGAACCACCTCGACCGGACCCAGGCCGGCGCCGCTGAAGATCGCGGACACCTCGGCGGCCTGGGCCGCGCCGATCTCGAATGCTACTACACCAGGGCCCCTTAGTATAGACGGAAGATCGGGCAGCACTCCGGCAAAGAAGTCCAGGCCCGACGCCCCGCCGTCCAGGGCCACCCTGGGCTCGTAGTCCCGCACCTCGGGCTGCAGGCCCTCGATCTCGCCGGTGGCAACGTAGGGCGGATTGCACACCACCACGTCGAAGCCCGAGCGGGTCCCCGCGTCGCGAAAAGCGGCGAGGCCTTCGGCGACAACGACCGCGACCACATCGGCCACCCCGTTGAGCGAGGCGTTGTCGCGGGCGAGCGCCGCCGCCGCCTCGGACACGTCGGTGGCGACCACGATCTCCGGCGCCAGGTACCTGGCCAGCGAGACCGCGATGGCGCCCGAGCCGGTCGCGAGGTCCAGCACGCGCAGCCCGCGGCCCGTCATTGGCCCGCGGGTGGGGCGG
>JBAQHK010000288.1:0-3146 GCA_049288275.1 bacterium
CTCGGGTAGCGCGCGTCCGGGGAGGGAACGAGGCTTTCGGGCCTGTCGTCGATACCGGTCAAGCCCTCGCGCGGACCCACCGAGAAGGGGCCCAGCCATTGCCAGGAGGCGACCCGAATAGTGTCGGGGATGCTCGGGAGCTCCCGCCGGGCGTCACTCGCCGCGGACGCACACAGAGCCCCCAGCAGCAACAATGCCGCGAGGGGGCAGCCGCACCAGCCAGGCGCTTTGCTCATATGCGCCGATTATACACTCCCGGGCCCTGACTGCAACCGCCGATACGTCTGGGGCTCGTCAAGGCGCCTCGTTGGCGAAGGCGCATGCAGTTCTAAGCCGGAGCGCAGCCCTCGACCGAGCCTCACGCTTGGGCGAGGCGGGTGGCGCCGACGGGGAGACAGCCGCCCCAAGGCGGGTGGCCCGGCGAGCGCAGCGCGAGCGAGCACGCTGGGGGTGGTCGGCGACAGGACCCGCCACACCCGGGGGCCGAGGACGGGCCGCCCGCTGCGGGTGCTGAATCTCGCGACCGGCTCGGGCGCCGAGTTCACTCCACTTTGCCGAGGGGCATGATATAGAGAGGCTCCTCGGCCTTGGTCATCCCGACAGCCTGCTTGAGAGCGAGGTCGCTGAAGGCCCCGATAGCGCAAGTGCCGATCTTCAGGGCGTAGGCTTGGAGATAGACGTTCTCCGCGGAGTGCCCCAAGTCCATGCAGACGTAGCGCTCACGCCCACGCTGGCCGTATTTGGATGTGTTGCGCTCGTAGATTGCCGAGTATACGATGGCGGCGGTCGCGGTCTCGAAGTGGTACTGGTCCAGGGCTGCCTTGCTCAAGGCTTCCCAGCGGTCCTCATCGGTGAGCATCACCAGCTTGTGGGCTTCCGACTTGTACCAGTACACGCCCGGGGCAAGATCGGTAACGTTTCTGGCTACCAGATAGAGCTCCAGAGGATAGAGAGCACCGGCGGCGGGGGCGGTTCTCAGCCCGCCCCGTATGAACGCAGGACCGTCCGGCATTGGCTGGGTTATGCCGTAGGCCGACCACAGCAGCTGGGAGACTTCCGTCAGGGTCAGGGCCGAGTCCTGGTAGGATCGGATGGAACGCCGACCCTTGAGGGTCTCTTCCACCGACACGTCGCTTGTGTAGCGCGGCTCGGGAAGATCGATCGTGCCGAGCTCGGTGTGGCTCTCCGGGAAGGACGCCTCGAGGGCTTCGAGATTCGCGCGCAGGGCTGCCCTGAGGGCATCCCAGCGGCTGTCGGCGTGGAGACTGGCGAGATCCTGGTCGTCATCCAGGGTCTGCTCCCAGTCCTTGCCGACCATGCCCGCGTCCAGGGCCTTGTCAAGATAGGCGAACGCAGCATCCGGCTCGCCGGCCAGGGAGGCAACGCAGGCAGCGTTGTAGTAATCGGGGAACGAGGGCTCTCCCGCCTCGAAGGCGGCGCGCACGAGCTCCAGCGCCTCGGGATAGGCCTTCTCGGTGTACTTGGCCATGGCCTTCTGCATCAAGGCGTCGTAATCCTCGGCGGGCGTGGCTCCGGTCCCACACAGACTGACCGCCAGGGCCAGAGCAAGCGCGGCAACTACCGGTTTGAATCCCATTCTGTGCCTCCTTTCGGCGTGACCAGGATACCACAACAGCCTCACCCTTGCTGCTTTGATTCCACCGTCCGTATCTGGTATGCTGGCTCCCGGCTCGAGCGGTCTTATGTCACCTGGTGTGGGTTCAGGCATCAGACAGAGATAAGGGGGCAAGACATGGAAGCCTATGAGATCGCAGTGCCGATCGGGATAGCGACCTACGCGCTCCTGTGGCTGTCGGTACTCAGCGGAACCCGCGTGATGAAGGTGGGTTTCAATTGGCACCGGAGGTTTGGACTTGCCGGCATCGTCCTGGCATCGGTTCACGCCGGGATCATCTTGTATTTCAAGTATCTGTCCTAGACAACTGGAGAGGAGGAAGTCGTGAGAATGCAATGGTTCGTGGGCTTGGCCCTTGCGGCGGTCTTGCTTGCCGGCTCGGCGTGGGCCCATCCGCCCAAGGATGTCATTCTGGAGTTTGCCACCGACACGCAGATGCTGACGGTGACCGCGCCCCATGACACCAAGGACGCCACAAAGCACTTCGTGGGGGCGATCCAGGTTGACCTCAACGGCGAGAAGATAATCGAGCAGAAGATGAAATCCCAGATAACCGCGGCTGAAGGGAAGGCCCACTTCTGGATTCACGACGCCAAGATCGGAGACACCATCACGGTGACCGCGACTTGCAACATCGCGGGCAAGAAGAGCGCCAGCCTGAAGATCGAAAAGGCGGAGAAGGCCAAAGCAGGCGAAGCAAAGGGCGCCGAGCCGAAGGCGGAACAGCCGAAGGCCGAGACACAAGGCAAGTAGGAACTACTGAATGTAGCCCACGGCCTTGAGCCTTTGCAGAGCGTCCCTGCCGGGCGTGACTGATCGGCCCTTGAGTGAATAGGGGACGACGGCGTCGGCGATAGAGTCTTCGATCCAGGTTTCGATCAAGGCCTGCAAGCTGTCCGCTACGGCCGGGTATTCTGCGGCGAGGTTGGCGTGGGTGGGCGCGGCCGGGATCGTCCCATCGCCCGCACTCAGGCTGCGAAGCGAGACGCTTTCCCCAAGGATGGTGTACTGCCACAGGTTGGTGACGACCGAATACTCGTCCCTCGCGGCTATGTCCCCGGTGGCAAACGCGGGCCCGTCTGTGCCACCGGCTCCGCTTCCGCCGCCTCGCGCCCTGGATCCCACCACGCCCCGGCCCACCAGAAGCCGCCCCTGCCGCCGGGCGGTGTCTTTGAGGTCCATCAGCCTGATGATCGTCGGGGTGATGTCTATGGTCTGGGTGATGGCCTGGTAGCGCTGGCCTTCGGGGATTCTGCCTGGCAGCGAGATCACAAGGGGCACGTGCAGGCAACCGTAGTCCAAGGTGCCGTGGCCGAACTGCTTGACGGCGCTCTCGGCCATCACCTCGCCGTGGTCGGCAGTCACGACCACCAGGGTCTTCTCAGTGAGGCCCAAGTCCCGGATCTTCCCCAGGACCGCGCCGATCTTGCGATCGGCGCTCAGGACCTCCTCGTCGTAGCGATCCGTCAGGACCGCCTGCTCCCCTGCGGTGAGCGCCCCCCTGAGAGAC
>JBAQHK010000289.1:0-15319 GCA_049288275.1 bacterium
GCCCCCGACCAGGGGCGCCAGCAGGCCGCCCATCTCGGCTCGATAGGCGACGGCAGCGAGCACCACCACCGCAAAGGCAGCCACCGGGATGAGGTAGCCCAATCTGCGCGCGCCGCTCCAGGAGCGATCCTGCGCGAAGGCGCGAGCGGCGACGCGCCGCGTGAAGTCCGCGGCGAGCGCGGGCCCCGGCGCGGCGCTCAGGGATTCCGCGATTCTCTGCTGCAGCAAGAGCTCGGCGCGACAGGCCGGACACTCAGCGAGGTGGCCTGCCAGGGCCTTCTCTTCATCCGCGGACAGCGATCGGTCGAGCTTGCGCGCGATCAGCTCAACACAGTCAACACAGTCATCACAGTTCATAGTTCGCTCTCCATCTCAGCCACGACCAGGTCACGCAGGCGCAGCCGGGCCCGGCGAATGTGGGTCTTGACCGTGCCCAGCGGGAGCCCCGTGATCTCGGCGATCTCCTCGTACTTGGCCTCCTGGACGTAGTACAGAGTCAGCACCGTGCGGTACTGCGGCGCGAGCCTTGCCACCAGCGCCTGGACCGTGCGGGCAAAGTCCTTGCGTTCGACCCGCTCCGTGATCTCGTCGCTGTGGTGGGGAAGCAGGTGGTGGATCTTCTCCTCGCCGGCCTCGTCGAGCGAGACCTCGTCTCCCCGCCTGGCGCGCCGCGCCAGTTCTGTCACGCACAGGTTGTGAGCGATCCTGAAGAGCCAGGTCCTGAGCGTCGCTCCGGAGCGGAGCCGCGGCATTGCCTGGTAGGCCCGCAGGAACACCTCCTGAGTGATGTCTTCGTCATCCGAGCCTCCGACCATTCTGCGCACCAGCCACCAGACCCGGTCCTTGTAGCGCTCGACTATCTGGGTGAAGGCCGCGCGGTTGCCCGCCTGGCTCAAGCGCACCAGTTCCTCGTCGGCCGCGCCGGCCAGGTCGGGTGAGTCTCGTCGGTCTCGCAAGTCTGCCCGGTCCCCTGTGGAGTAACGCGCTTCGACACCCGGATCGGGCAGCACCGCGCGCCTTATCAAGCCGGCTACGGCGCCCGACACCGAAGACGCCGATACCGATCCCGGCCAGAGGCTACCTATTGTGTCCGTCAATTGCAAGATATTGGGCCCCCTTGGCGCCTCGATCCACCCGATCTGCCCGATCTGCCCGACCTTACAGACGTCCGCGCCTGCTGGTTTGTTTCACCGCCGGGGAGCCCGTGCCGCTTCGCCCCAACCGCATCCGCCGTCCGGCGCTCTCCGGGCCGGCGCGTGAAACAACCCCGGCGCGTGAAACAATCCCGGCGCGGTCCCGGTCTATGGCAGTGAGAAGGACAAAGGGGTCCCGCTCAAAGGAGGTTCATGCGATGAACGATGCGAACATGATCGTGGCAACCACCATCCCCATGTTCTCGCTCATGGTAGTGCTGGTGATCGTGGTGGTGGCCATGATTCTGAAGTCCAGGGCCGACGGGCGCCGGCACAAGGAGCGCATGCTGCTGGCCGAGAAGGGCATGGAGATTCCGCCGCAGCTTTACGACACTCCCGAGCGACGTGACTCCAAGCCCAACGGCTATCGTACCGGCCGCGTCTGGCTCCTGGTGCTGGGTTCGTTGATGGTCTTCATCGGCCTGGGCGTGATCGTCTTCGGAGCGGCCCGCGGGGAGCACGCCGAAAACGGCCTGGTGCCCCTCTTCATAGGCCTGGGCTTCCTGGCCGCTGAGCGCATGATAGCCAAGATGATAGCGCGGTCCGACAAGACCCCCGACATGACCGCCGACAGGAGATCCGACAGAACCTGAGATCAGGCGACCCTCACGCCCTCACCCGGCCTTCCCGCTTGTTGTCGGAGGGACGGGTGGGGGTTTTCGCTTGCAGTCGGCCCCCGCCGGGGTTACTTTAGCTACCAAGCTTGCTTTAGGCATTCCCCCTGTTTGTGCCAAGAGGAGGTGCACGGACCTTGACCCGAACGCGACTCATGGGGCGTGCGCACGCGGTCGCTGTCAGCGCCATGCTGGCTGTCGCGGCCCTCGCAGGACTGGCCGACGCCGGCGAGATGACCCTGGCGGACTGCGTGTCCACGGCGCTAGCCTCGAACCGGGGCATCGCCGAGGCTCGCGAGGGCCTCTCGCAAGCGCGAAGCGGCATCACCGAAGCCCGTTCGGGCTTCCTTCCCAATCTCACTCTCTCAGGCAGCTACAACTTCATGGAGAAGTCCCAGAGCGTCAGTTTCCCCACGGCCGACGGGGGGACGCAGGAAATGGAACTGGACTTCACCCGCGATTACGGCATGGAGGTGGCGCTCTCCCAGCCGCTTTATACCGGAGGGCGGCTCACCAGCTCCTACCGCATTTCCAAGCTGGCCCGCGACATCGCCGACGCCGACGTGGCGAGGCTTGAAGCCGACGTCACCCTGTCGGTGGTTCAGGCCTTCTACTCCTATCTCCTGGCCAGAGAGTCGGTCAAGGTGGCCGAGGAGGCCACGAAGACCGCCGAGGAGTTCCTGCGCGTGGTGGAGGCGCGCTACCGGGCCGGGGAGGCGTCCAGGTTCGAGGTGATGCGGGCCGAGGTCGAGGTCAGCAACCTGAAGCCGGCCCTGATAAGCGCAAAGCACAGCGTCAGCCTGGCCGAGCTTGCCCTGAAGAACGTGATGGGCCTCGGACTCGACGAGCCGGCCACTTTCACCGGCGAGTTCGACGGCGCTCCTTTCCAGGTCGATGCCGCCGAGGCGGCGAGCACCGGGCTGGAGCGCCGCTCGGAGCTTGCGATGCTGCGCCGCCAGGTGGAGATCGCCAACCAGTCCTTGAGCCTCTCCAAGGCGGGCCGGCTTCCGACCCTCGCCATAACCACGGCCTACGACATGGTGGGCAACGATCTTTCGCTGGACGATGACGAGTGGGAGACCAGCTACAACGGCTACCTGGTGCTGAGCCTGCCCCTTTTCGACGGACTCAGGACCAAGTCCCAGATTGCCAGGGCCAAGTCCGAGGTGCGGCAGGCGGGTATTGCCCTCGCCGGCGCCGAGGAGGGCGTCAAGCTGGAGGCCCGCAGCGCGGTGCTCGAGCTGGACGCCGCCGCGGAGCGCCTCAGATCCCAGGAGAAGAGCGTGGAGATGGCCGAGGAAGGCCTCAAGATAGCCAACGACAGGTACGTTCAGGGAGTGGTGACCAACCTCGAGGTGATGGACGCGCAGCTGGCGCTCACCCAGGCGAGGAACTATCGACTCCAGGCCCTTCATGACACGAACCTCGCGACCGCGCGGCTCAAGCGCGCCATGGGTGTGTTGCTTGAAGACTACTAACCAGACAAGGCAGACAAGAGGAGCTCGACGATGAGGCGGGCGTTGATAGTCGGAGGCATACTGCTGGTCGTGGTTGTCGCGGTCTACTTCCTGCGGGTCACGGCCATACAGAAGGCCAAGGCCGAACGGGCGTCCCAAATGGAGGCGCTCGAGCGCGAGGCCGTGGTCCCGGTGAGGACCGCCACGGTCACCACGGGCACGGTTGAGAAGGTGCTCCGCTACACCGGCACGGTCGAGGCCGCCGAGGAGGTCCAGGTGAGCTCCAAGATGGCCGGCAGGCTGGTCTCGGTGGCCGTCGAGGAGGGCGACCGGGTGACCAAGGACCAGGTCGTGGCGGTGGTGGACCCCGAGGTCACCGGGCAGAAGTTCGAGCCCTTCGAGGTCGTGGCGCCGGTTGCGGGGATTGTCTCCAGGGTCTTCCTGGACGCCGGGGCCCTGGTAACCCAGGCCATGCCCATCGTCGAGGTGATGAACGACGCTTCGGTCAAGGTGGTGGTGGGCCTCCTGGAGAAGGACTACGCCGCCGCGCGCGAGGGAACTCCCGTCAGGCTGGAGTTTGACGCCTTTCCCGGAAAGGTGAGGACTGCGGCCGTCACCAACAGGAGCCCGGTCGTGGACCGGGCCACCGGAACCGTCAAGGCCGAGATCAGGCTGGCCAATCGGGACGCGTCGCTTGCGCCGGGGATGTTCGTGCGCGTCGAGGTTGTGCCCGAGATCCACAAGGACGTCGTGCTCCTGCCCAGCGAAGCGACCACCAGCGAGGTTCTGGCGGGGATGGGCGCGGATGTGGAGACCGCGGTCTTCGTCGTGAGGGGCGATCACGTGGAGGAGCGCACCGTGAGGTTGGGGCTCACCAATGGCACCCACTACGAAGTCCTGGAGGGCGTGGCCGCCGGAGACACGGTGGTGGTCCTGGGCCAGAATCTCTTGAGGGACGGCAGCAAGATCAGCGTGCTGGGCTTGTAGCCCGGGCTCGTAAAGGAGCGGTCGGGTGGGACTGGCAAGTCTATCCATCAGGAGGCCGGTTGCCTTCCTGATGTTCTACATTGGGGTGGTGGCGGTCGGGCTGGTGAGCGTCGTCAACCTCAGCATCGATCTCTATCCCGACATATCCTTCCCCACGGTCCTGGTGATCACGACCTACGAAGGAGTCGCCCCCGAGGACATCGAGACCCTGGTCACCCGGCCCATGGAAGAGTCGGTCGCCGCCGTCGAGGACGTGGACGAGCTCTTCTCCTACTCGCGCGAAGGCGTATCGCTGATCAACGCCCAGTTCAAGTGGGGCAAGGACATGGACATCGCCGCCCTCGACGTGCGGGAAGCGGTGGACATGACCAAGACCTATCTTCCCGACGACGCAGACGATCCCTTTATCTTCAAGTTCTCATCATCGGCAATGCCCATCCTGTTCATGTCGGTGACCGGCGACTACCCTCTGGCGGAGCTGAAGAAGATAGCCGAAGACGAGGTGGAGCCCAGGATCGAGCGTATCAAGGGCGTGGCCAGCGTCTACACCCAGGGCGGGGAGACCCGCGAAATCCACGTCTATGCCGACGACCGCAAGCTCGAGGCATACGGCTTGACGCTTGATGGGCTTGTGGGGGCGCTGCGCGCTGAGAACGTCCGCGTCCCCGGCGGCAGCATCAAGCAGGGCCGCAGCGACTTCCTGGTGCGCACCACCGGGGAGTTCACCTCCGTGGCCGAGATGGCCAACCTTGTCGTCGCCCGCCGCCAGGGCGCGCCGGTCTATCTCAATGACGTGGCCAGGGTGGAGGACGCCTTTGCGGACCGGACCGAGGAACTGCGGGTGGGCGGCAGCCCCGGTGTGATGGTGATGATCCAGAAGCAGTCCACGGCCAACACCGTGGAGGTCTCGGACCGCGTCAAGGCCGAGCTGCCGCGGATCGAGCGGCTCTTGGGCGTCAAGATGCTGCCGGTCATGGACTCCGCCAAGTACATCAAGCAGTCCGTGGGCAATCTCAAGAACGCCGCCTGGCAGGGGGCGATCCTCGCGGTGCTGGTGCTCTTGCTCTTCCTCAGGAACATCCCGTCGACGCTCATAATCGCGACCTCGATTCCGGTGTCCCTGATCGCGACCTTCATAGCCATGCGCTTCGCCAACGTCACCCTGAACATGATCTCCATGGGCGGTCTCGCCCTGGGCATCGGCATGCTGGTTGACGCTTCGATAGTTGTGGTGGAGAACATATACCGGCACGGCGAGCGCGGGCTCACTGCCCGGGAAGCCGGTGTGACCGGCGCGGGGGAGGTGGTGAGCGCGGTGACGGCGTCCGTCCTGACGACGGTGGTGGTCTTCCTGCCGGTGGTCTTCGTGCCCGGCATAGCCGGCATACTCTTCCGCGACATGGCACTCACGGTGGTCTTCTCCCTGATGTGTTCTCTCCTTGTGAGCATCACCCTGATACCGCTTCTGGCCTCCAGGATATTGCGCGTCAAGCGGCGCGAGCGTCCCAGGACGATTGCCGGCGCCGCCGGGATGTACGAGAAGCTGCTGCGCTGGGCCCTGGGGCACAAGCTGGCGACCATCATCGCGGCCGTCGGCATGCTGGTTGTGAGTCTGGCGCTCGTCCCCTTCATAGGGGTTGAGTTCAGCCCGGCCAGCGAGTCGGGGGAGTTCTCGATCGCGGTGGAGGCCCCGGTCGGGAGCCGCCTGGAGATCACCGAGGCGGCGGTCCGCCAGGTCGAGCAGATGGTGATCGAGCAGGTACCCGAGCTTGACCAGGTTTACTCGCGGGCGGGGCAGGGTAGCGGCATCGCGGCGGTCTTTAGCGGCGCCGGGAGCCACAGGGGCTCAGTGGGATTCGTCGTGAAGCCCATCAACCAGCGCGACCGCACCGACGACGAGATAATGCTCGCCCTTCGGGAGCCGATGTCCAAGATCCCCGGGGCCAAGGTCTATTTCGAGAGCAACGCCTTTGCGCAGATGATGTTTGGGGGCGCCCGGCTTGCGGTTGAGGTCTATGGCGAGGACCTGGCCACGGGCAACACCCTTGCGGGCCAGGTCAAATCGCTGATGGAAGGGATTCCCGGCGCCACGGACGTCAGGATGAGCCGGACCGAGGGCAAGCCCGAGTCCAGGATCATGATAGACCGTGAGAAGGCCGCGCATCATGGCCTCAGTGTCAGCGCCATCGGCAGCTCCATACAGACCGCGGTGATGGGCAGCGTAGCCGGCTTCTACCGCGAAAGCGGTAAGGAATATGCGATAAGAGTGAGGCTTCCTGACGATAAGCGGCAGTCGGTAGCGGATATCCTCAATCTGCTGATCGCCGCTCCCTCGGGCGCGCTGGTGCCCCTGGGCTCGGTGGCCAGGATGGAGATGATCACCGGCCCGGTCGAGATTGAGCGCAAGGGCCAGCAGCGCCTGGTCACCGTGACCGGGAACCTCACCGGCGAGCGCAGCCTGGGAGAGGTTGTGGCCGACCTCAGGGACAGATTGGGCGGGCTCCTGGTGCCGCCGGAGTTCAGCGTTGAGGTGGCCGGGGAGGCGCAAGACGTCACCGAGTCCTTCCGCTGGCTGGGATTTGCTCTCGTGGGGTCGGTGATCCTGGTCTACATGGTGATCGCGGCCCAGTACGAGTCGTTGCTCCATCCCCTGGTGATCATGTTCACGCTGCCGCTGTCCTTCGTGGGAGTGGCCTGGACGCTCTTCCTCACCGGGACCACCCTCAGCGTGAATTCAATAATCGGCGTCATAGTCTTGGTCGGCATCGTGGTCAACAACGCCATTCTGCTGGTGGACTACACCAACCTCTTGCGGGGCAGGGGGCTGGCACTCGAGGATGCGGTGGTGACGGCCACCATGACCAGGACGCGGCCGGTCTTGATGACCGCGCTCACCACCATGCTGGGCATGTTCCCGATGGCGCTGGGCATGGGAGAGGGCGCGGAACTCAACTACCCGATGGCGCGGTCGGTCGTGGGCGGCCTGGGAGCCGCTACCTTCCTGACCCTGGTGGTCATACCGGTTGTGTACACTTCCTTCGAGAAGGCGCGGCGCAAGCGCGCTCCGAAGGCGGCGTAGGTGGTACAGAGAAGCGGCGCAGGAAGTCAGCGAGTGGGGAGCACGCTATGAACCACATGGTGCTTGTGATCTACAACACCTCGATAGACGATGAGGTGCTTGAGGCCCTAAGGCGGGCCGGGATGCGCTGCTACACCCAGTTCGCCAATCTGCGTGGCGCGGGCGATTGCTCGGAGCCGCGCTTGAACACACAGGTCTGGCCCGGGACCAACTCCATGCTGCTCGTGGCTACGGACACCGGGGGCCTGGAGCCGATCCTTGCCGCGGTCCGAGCTCTGAAGGAGATCCACCGCGAGGAGGGCGTCCGCGCCTTCGTCCTGCCTCTGGCCGAGAGCGTGTAGGGTACCGGGCGCCGCCAAGAGGGCCGAGCGAGCCGGTCGGGCTTCAAGAGCGCTGCCAAGAGGGCAAAAAAGAGAGGGGGCACCGCGAGGCGCCCCCTCTTTGATTCAATCTGCTAGTCCAGCACGTGCAACTCGATCCTTCTGTTCTTGGCCCTGTTCTCCTTGGTGTCGTTGGGGAACGCGGGCTTGGACTCGCCGTAGCTCTTGGTCACCAGCATGTCGCCGTTGATGCCGCGACCGATCAAGTAGGTCTTGGTGGCCTCGGCGCGCCTCAGGCCAAGCTTCATGTTGTACTCGTCGGTGCCCATGTTGCAGGTGTGGCCCTGGATCTCGATCTTGTGCGTGGAGTCGCACTTCTTCAGCAGCTCGACCGCCAGGTCCAGCACCGGGTTCGGCGCAGGTACCACGTCCGACTTGTCGAACTGGAAGTTGATGCCCTCGAGCGGTGACAGGTCGCACTTCGGACAGCCGACCTCGTCCACCTCGACGCCCTTAGGCGTTCCGGGGCACTTGTCGCAGCCGTCGCACACGCCGTCGCCGTCCTCATCCTGCGGGCAGCCGTTGGCATCGACCACGCAGCACTTGGGCGTTCCGGGGCACTTGTCGCAGCCGTCGTAGACGCCGTCGCCGTCGGAGTCCTTCGGGCAGCCCTTGGCGTCAACCGCGGCGCACTTAGGTGTGTCGGGGCACTTGTCGCAGCCGTCGCACACGCCGTCGCCGTCGGAGTCCTTCGGGCAGCCGAACTCATCCACAGTGCAGCAGTCCGGGGTGTCCGGGCACTTGTCGTCCTTGTCGCACACGCCGTCACCGTCGGAATCCTTGCACTTGCCGGGATACCACGTGAGGCCGCCGCCGAAGTACCACAGGAACTTGTCGTTGCTGGCCAGGCCGGCAGCAATCCCCTCGCCGTCGGTCCAGCTCTTGCCGATCATGTCCTTGTCGTCGGTCAGCATGTACCGGAGCTTGGCGCCCAGGTCCAGGGCGATGGTCTCGGTGAGGAACACCTCGAGGCCCGCGCCCGCCCCGAAGGCCGGATCGGTCTCCTTGGCAATTGTCACGCCCAGAGGCCGGTGAAGGGTCTTCCATCTCACCACACCCGCGCCCAGCGACAGGTACGGGCTGACTCTGCCCTTGGGTATGAAAGTATAGATCAGGTTGAGATCAACCGGATTGAGCGTGGTCCGGTAGGACTTGCTGTCCTTGTCGTAGTTGTAGCCGTAAGCCAGGTTGGCCCCCAGAGAAAAGTGATAGGTGATCTCTTTCCTCAGCAGGAAGCTGATCATGGGGCCCATCTCGGCGCGCTCCTCGAATCCCTTGGTGGAATCGTCGTCCGCGCCCGTCAGCAGGCAGGCGCCGCCGGAAACGCCGAGGCCGACGCTACGCTCGTAGGCGAGCGACCCCGCCGCCGAAAAGACCACGACGAGACACACAAGAGCAAGACAGAGTCTTCTCATGTTTACTCCTCCCTTGTTATCTTGTTGAGAGTTGGAACCGCAGCAACGGAATCCGTTGCTCACTGTCGTTGCGACCACCTCCTTCAAAAGCCTATCGTCAAACCTGATAGTCCGCTTTGCGGTTTTTTGAGCAAGGCTGCGGGCACAGTAGCACTTCGCCAATTTCAAGTCAACCAAAAAAGTGAAGAATGGGCTTGACAGGGTTTTGGCCAGCTGGTAGTTTGCACGCTGCCCTGCTCTTTGAGTCTACGAGGTAGTGCCCCTTCGCCGCTCCGGCGCGGTAACGCTTATGGTGCAACTGGTGCAACTGGTGCAACCACAAGGTGTGAACAACATGACGCGTAGAACTGGATCCTCGATGCTCTTCAGGATTGCTGTCGCGGCCGGCGCCGCGTCGCTGGCGGTCGCCCTGCTGATGGGCCTGCTTTCGTGCTCCAAAGACAAGCGCGAGGAGCGGGGCGCGGCCGCGAGCGAGATCAAGTGGCTCACGTCCTACGACGAGGCGCTGGCCGCGGCCAGGGACGACAACCTGCCGGTGATGGTGGACTTTTACACCGACTGGTGCGGCTGGTGCAAGAAGCTGGACGCCGAGACTTACGTTGACACGCAGGTGATCTCGATGTCCGCCAGCTTCGTCAGCCTGAAGATAGACGCGGACGCGGCGCGTGAGATTGCCACGCGCTACGGGATCACGGGCTTTCCGACCATACTCTTCCTGGACCCGGCGGGCAACGAGATCCACCGCGTGGTAGGCTACCGGCCGCCGCCGCAGTTCGTCTTAGAGATGAACCGGGCGATCGAAGCGTTCAGGGCTACATCGTAGCTGCCCTGCGGCAGCATGACGCATAGTGGCAGGATCGTTGCAGGCAGGATCGACGCTAGCGCGACGACAGCGAGGGCAACGATGAGAAGGGTTCGCGAGACTCTGGCTTTCGACTTGACCGTCAACGGAGCGATTGCGGTGATCGGCGTGGGCTCCCTCGTGGGCGCCGCCGTGGTGGTGGCCGCGACGATCGCGACTTTGATGGCGGTGTGATCTCGGGGCCCGGCGGGCCTTGAGCGAGGTGGATCTTGACCAGCGACATCGAAAGGGACAACGCGCTCTTCGTCAACCTGGTGATCATATTCCAGAGCGCCGCCATGCAACAGATGGGCAAGATCATGAACCCCTTGACCGGCAAGGTGGAGAAGAACTTGGAGCAGGCGCGCTATTCGATCGACATACTGTCGATGCTCAAGGAGAAGACCAGGGGCAACCTCTCGGAGGATCTCGAGAGGCTCCTGGACTCGGCACTGCTGCAGCTCAGGATGAACTACGTGGAAGAGGCCGCCGCCGAACGCGCCGGCGCTGAGGACAAGCAAGCGCCTGGAGAAGGGGAATCGGGGGAAGGGCGGCGCCCGGAGGGGAGGCCTGCGCAAGACTCGACCGAGGGCGAGGCCGCCGCTCGAACCGAGGCGGCGCCCGAGCCGGAGGAGAAGGCCGTGACAGAGCGCGAGTCCCAGGCCGGGACAGACGCGGCCAAGGCCGGCGGCACAGCGGGCATGGGGAAGAACGCCTCCCGGAAGGGTGCCGGTCGGCGTGGGCGCAAGCGCCAGTCGGAGACGGAGTGATGGTCGCACTTTTTACTCAAGCCAAGTCAGCAGGTTGTCGAAGTCAATGTGTGTTTCAGTCAAGGCGACTGTCCAAATCTGCCAAGATTTCACAGGATCGGCAAACCTTGAAAATTGGTGCCGTGGGCTTTTTTCTCTTGACAGGTTGTCGAACAGCATGATAGTTTGGCTTCCGAATTTGAACGGAACGGTCTTGTATCTCTTTGCGATTTTTCCGCTTGACAGAAAGCGGACGTCTGTGGGAAGGTTTCGCAAGTTATCAAAAGGACTAGCGGCTGTTGTCATGCAGGAAAGGGGGGAGCCGAGGTTCGCTGCGAGAGACCCACAACCGGCGGTAACGCTCGTTGGATCATGGCGGTCGCTCGCAGGCAATGTTCTTCCTGGCTTATGAAATCCGAAACCGGAAACAAAGTGGAGATAAGCGACGGGGCCCGAGAGGAGCTCGAGACCCCGGAGTGCCTTTGGTATCAGGACGGCGAAAGTAAGGAGGTAACAACGAGTGAGTAGTAAACGGCTTCCTACATCTTATAGGGTTGCTACCGTGTTGAATCGTTGGCTTTCTTGTTTTCCCGGCCTTGAGGTCGAAGGCGAAGAACAGTCACTGAGAGAGAGAGAGAGGAGGAAGGACAAAATGGACTTCCATTTTGGACGAAGGTTGTTGGTGCTTGGGTTTGTGGTGGCGCTCATCGCGGGCACCGCTCAGATCGCGAGCGCTATCGAGATCCAGGACTACCCGGAAATCGAGCTGATCTTCAATGAAGAGAAGCCGTGGAGTCCCGGATACCAGTGGCAGCCCGAGGGTGCCGCGGTGCCCCACCCGATGATCAGTATAGGTGATATCATAGAGGTAAGGGCCGTCGTGACCCCGCCCGAAGATGTAGAGTACGTCGTAGCGAACCTCTGCGCCTTCGGCGGCGACGGCACCGACACCCTCTGGGCCGATCCCGGCAGAGAGGGCTACGCCGGAACGCCGGCCTGGGTTCCCAGGTGCAGCGATGGCTCGAGCTTCGGCACCTCGATGACCCCCATCACGATCATCGATCCCATGAACGAGGATCTCTACGACGAGACCTGGTTGGTGTGGTGGGACGACGTCAACAACAACTGGATAGTCGAGGGTACCACCTCCGGCGAGCTGGCCGCGCGGGCTCAGACGGGTGTCCAGTACACGGCCAACAACGGTGGCGACGACCTCTTCAGGTTCACGATCACCAGCGCAATCAGCGTGTGCTGCAATACGCGGCCTGATGATTGCGATCACTTCAACTTCGAGACCCACGCTCCGGTCTTGCCGAGCGACGAGTTCGTGGCCCAGATCACGGTGGCCGACGGCGGCGAGTGCTGGATAGACCATAATCCGTGCTGGTACGAAGGTCACTGGGACGCCAAGGTGCAGGTTATCGCGGTCGACGAGTCCGGTGACCCTGCCGACAACGACACCACGATGTCGCTTTGGCCCGGCCGCGTCATTGATGATGGTGAAGAGGGCGACTCCCTGTGGGTCGACACCCACTGGACCAAGTACGCTCAGCTCGAGGACCCCGCCGGCTACGGCGCGGAGTTCATTGAGAGCAACGACTACACCTTCACGTTCGACTTCGACAACGCGGGCTTGGGCCCCATATTCGGGCTGCCCGACGAGATCCTGAACCCCATGCCACGTTGCTTCGACCTGGATGCCGATCAGGTTTGCGCGCACGTTGACATGCGCAAGCTGGCCCACGAGAACGGCAACGACGACATCGACAGCCTCTACTTCGACCTGAGCGCTATCGGTGACGACTACGCCGATCCGGCGTTCCCCAACGTCAATGACGGCGGGTTCTGGTTCATCGAGAACCCCGGCTACGACGACGTCGACTGCGACGTCAACATGGCCGGCCCGACTTGGGGCGGCGATCCGTTCAACGGCTGGCCGTCGGACGACGTGTTCGATCTGTGCTGGCACATTGCTCCCGGCCAGACCGATGTCGCCGCCGATGTCGAGTACGTGACAATGTGGTGGATCAGCGACTCGGGCGACACCACCTTCTTCCCGGATCCGACCCACAAGCTGGCCGCCATTGACAACATCAGCCCGGCCTTGACCGACACCTCGGAGGCGGAGCCGCGCGACAGCGTGACCACCGACGACTTCGGTTTTGCCGTGGACATGGATAACGCGGGCGAGGATGACATCCTCAACCCGGTCAGCGTCAACAACGACGTGGCCGACTGGCTCCAGGTGATGCTGGATCTCCAGGGTCTCTTTGACCTCGACGACGTCACCGACGGCGGCCAGGGTTGGGCGGACATGAGCGGCATCGGCGTTTACTACTACGAAGGCGACGCTCCGTCGCCGTTCGGGTGGGGCTACGTCAGGCCGATGGGAGAGCCGCCGGTTCTGGCTCCTGTCTGGGAGACCGAGGAGACCGACGTTGTGGCCTCGCCTCCTTCACCCTACGACTGGGACCAGGACAGCATCCTGACCAGGGCGTGGATCTTCGACAACGCCGGTAACGTGTTCTGTCTGGGTCCGGCTACGGGTGACTACCCGATCGACAACATCCCGCCGATTGTGACCAACTGCGCGGCGGGCCCGCACATCTATGCCGAGATCCAGACGGATGTGGCCTTCAAGTCCGGCATAGCTAACGTCGGCGCTCCGCTCGAGATGGAGTGCAACGGGCTTTACAACAACAGGGACCAGATCGTGCTGCACGCCAACCTTGCCGACGCCATAGGCTTCGACGAGGTGGGCGACGTCGAGTATGTGACCGACGCTTACGATCCTTACTGCGTGGGCGGCATCACACTGTTCGACGACGGCACGCTGGGCCACGACCCGATTACCGGCGACAGGAACTGGACGGGCCACGCGAGGATCGAGGTCGGAGGATCCAGCAGGAACGACACCACCTTCTGCGTGGTGGACACCGATCTGGACTCGCTGGGCTTCGACATCCTGGTGACCGACGACGCCGGCAACCAGTGGATCAACTCGTCGTGCCAGGGCATAAGGGTGGACAACGAAGTCCAGACCATGAGCCCCGAGCACGTTGCGATGTTCTTCTACGACGACCCCGAGACCATTGAGCTTGACGGCGACAAGAATGGTGACGGCATCGTCAACACCGGCGACCTTCTGATATTCGAGTGGAGGGTCGAGGACGAGCCTTGGGAGGACGGAGAGATTTCCTACCTTGGCATTGTCCTGGTTGACCTGGCCTCCATAGACCCGTCTTGGACGGGTGTCGTGGACCTGGACCGGATTCCCTCAGGCGGCATCTGGCGCAACTACTACCCGGACGAGCCGGGCGCGTTTGGCGAGCCCTTCGAGGTTCAGCCCGGAACGGTTGACGGCGCTCAGCTCCAGGCCAACTTCACCAACTGGGACAACGCTGGAAACACCCCCGGCTGGTGCAACTTCATGTCCGACCTCACGCTGGACAACGTTGGCCCGGTGATAGATTGCCGCGAGTTCGTTGTTGAGGTGAGCGGCGCCGACAGCATCGCCATAATCGGCGAGACCGTCACCTTCACCTACGACGGTCCGGACGATGACGTGGTGGCGATCGGCGTCTGGGTCGGCAGCATCAGCGAGACGGTTGACACCCTCTTCCTCGTTGAGGACGGCGGCGTCTGGACCGGCTCGGTGCTGGTCGACGAGGGCATGGTCGACACCGATAACATGATCGTCGACGCCTGGGTGTGGGACGACGTCGGCAACATGACCTACTACAAGGGCTGTGTCGGTCCGTTCGCGGTGGACAACCAGCCTCCGGCCATGGATTGCAGCAACGCCTGGCTGAGGCTCTGGGACTACAACGACAACGTGACGAGCCCCACAAGGATCGTCAATGTCGGGGATAACCTCACCGCGATATACTGGGACGACTACGGCGACGTGGTCAGGGTAACCGCCGACTTCTCCAACTATTACCCCTCTGAGATGGTGTACGAGATGGTCTCGGAGTTCTCCTTCGGGCCCCCGGAGAAGTGGGGCTACAGGGTTGACCCGGTCCCGGACGGCACCATTGATGAGCCCGCGGGCGGCCTCCATACCAAGGTCATGATGACGGCTTACGACGACGCCGGCAACGTGGCTTCGGACTGGTTCTGCCCGATGTGGTACAACGAAGCCTTTGCGAACGGCACCGATGGGTGGCTCTACGTCAACAACAATGGGCTCTGCTCTTCGTGCCTGCCGGTCGACACCAAGCGGCCCGAGGCCGTCCCGCCGGACGCGATCACCTTCGAGCTCCTCGAAAGCTCGAACCAGATCGCCAACGTGGGTGACAGGCTGCGCATAATCGTCAACATGGGCGATCCGACCGCTCCCGGCTACGACATGGAGTGGGCGAGCGCCTTCGTACAGGCCGACATCGGCCAGTACGGTAACGACTATTACTGCGCCGACATGGACGTGTGCGATTACCTCTTCCTCACCGACGACGGCTATAGCGCCGGCGGCGAGGGTGACGGAAGGTTCTCTTACTTCTTCTGGTTCAACGCCTCGGATGGCCCGACGCTCTATGAAGGCGCCCCGATCCTGCCCGGCGAGACCGATCTGCCGGCCGCGGACCCGGGCACCAGGATAAGGC
>JBAQHK010000290.1:0-4339 GCA_049288275.1 bacterium
GAGGAAATCGGCGCGCTGCTTGGAGAGGACCACCAGGCCGTCCTGGTTTTCCATCTTCTCCAGGAAGACCTCGATCTCGTCGCCGACCCTGACCGTGGGGTTGTCTCCGAATTCCCCGAGTGACACCACGCCTTCCGACTTGAAACCCACGTCGATGAGGATGTCGCTCTCGGTGACCTTGACCACTCTGCCGGTCACGATCTCGCCCTCGTCGATCTCCTTGAAGGACTGCTCGTACATGTCAAGCAGTTCCTTGGAAATCTCGCCGACCTCCTCATCGTCCCGGAACACGGGCTTGATGGGCGCTGGCTTGGGCTTGACTCTCCTCCTATCGTCATAAGATGGGGCACCGTCGTGGTACCTCGAACCTTCTCCGTAACCGTCACTACCTCTCATCCTAGCCTTTCTCCTTCCTCTTCTATAGATTTAGCCCCGGAGGGCTATAGAAACCCGATCAGAAACTCTTCAACCTCTCGACCACCGTGTCCACGATCCACTTGGGGGTCGAGGCGCCTGTGACAATCCCGACGCTCGAGCCCCGGGCGAACCACCGGCGGTCCAACTCGTCGGCGGTCTCAATGTGGTGCGTGGACGCGCATATCGACCGGCACAGGCTCCCCAGCCTGGTGGTGTTGGCGCTGTTGCGGCCCCCGACCACCAGCAAGACGTCCACCTTGCCGGCAAGCGACCTCGCCTGGTCCTGCCTCCTCGCGGTCTCGCTGCAAACCGTATTGAAGACCAGAACCTCTCTGGCCTGTTTTGTCACTAGGCTCACCACGTCTGCGAGGGTATCCACAGGGATGGTCGTCTGGGCAATGATACCTACTTTCGGCGCAAACTTCAACCCCTTTGCTGGTTTGGAATCTTCAATCACCCGGGATCGGCCCGGCACGCATCCCCTTATGCTCTTGACCTCGGGATGGTACCTCTCACCCACTATCACCACTTGGTAGCCCATCCGGTGAAGCCGCCGCGCGTTCTGCTGAGCCTTGCGCACGAACGGGCAGGTGGCGTCAATCACTTTGTAGCCCGCCCGCAGGGCTCGCTTCAAGTCCCTGGGGCTCGCCCCGTGCGACCGCACCACCAGCGTACCCCCGCCCTTTGCGATCCGTCCCAGCGGCTCGATGCCCGCCTGCTGCATCTCCCGGACCGCCTGCGGGTTGTGGATCAGAGGCCCGAAGGTGTAGACCTTGCCCGGGGCGCCGGCTGCGGCTGCCTGGGCTATCTTGATCGCGCGCTTGACTCCCGAGCAATAGCCCGCGCCGGAGCTCACCGAAACCCTGAGCCCCTTCCCCCCCCGGCCCGCCTTCGCGTCCCGGGCGCGGCTCCGACTAACCATGTCTGGCCCCGGCGGAATCCGCAAGCTCGCCAATCCTCCTCATCACTTCGTCTGAGAAAGCCTGGTACTTATCGCGGCCGCTCGAACGCGCCCCGGGCAGGACCGCCGCTGTGAGCGGAGGGCCGAAACTCACCCTCAGCCCGGCTCTTCGCACGCAGACCCGCCACAGGCAGTTGGTGCCGGCGACGTACGCAGGCACCACGGGGACCCCCGCGGTGCAGGCAATCAGGCCCACTCCCGGCTTGGCCTTGAGCAACTGGCCCGCCAGGCTTCGCGTCCCCTCCGGGAACATCAGCACCGCCCTGCCCTGTCTCAGCAGATCGACCGCCTTCCTCACAGCACCCAGGTCGCCGACCGCCCGTCTCAAGGCAATCGCGTTGTATCGGCGTATCAGCCAGCCGAAGGCCGGGTTGGTAAACAGCTCCTCCTTTGCCATGAAGTAGACTTCTCGAGGTACCGCGCTGCCTACCACCGGGGGATCGGCGTACGATATGTGATTGGAGGCGATGATCACCGGACCTGTCCTCGGGATATGCTCGGCGCCGGTGACCTTGAACCCGAAAACCAGCCTCTCCATGCAATTCAGAAAGAGCCACGACAGCCTATAGTGAAGCCGCACCGCGCCCCCTCCCCGTCTTCACCCTGACCACCTCCAGCACGCGATCCACCTGCTGGTCGATGGTGAGATCGGTGGTGTCGACCACCACCGCCCCGGTCGGTACGCACAAAGGACTGTGCTCGCGGCTGGAGTCGCGCCGATCCCGGGCGCTCAAGTCCTGCTCAACCTTGGCGACATCGGTTGAGACCCCCGCTGCAAGAAGATCCTTCTGCCTTCTCGAAGCGCGGCGACTGACTGCGGCCTCCAGATAGATCTTGACCTCGGCGTCAGGAAAGACAACCGACCCCATGTCCCGGCCTTCGGCAACTATGCCGCCCCGGCGGCCGATCTCTCTCTGGATCTCGACCATCCGTGTGCGGACTCCCTTCGCAGCCGATACCGGAGAGGCCGCCCTGGTGACGTCTGGGTCCCTCAGCAACCCGGTGACGTCGCTGCCGTCAAGCACCACGCGAGTGCCCCCGGCATCGGCCTCAACCCTCAAGTCGGTCCGGCCCGCCATCTTGCCCAAGCCCTCGGCATCGTTAACGTCCAGGCCCAGCCGGATGGCCTTGAGCGCCATGGC
This sequence comes from bacterium, assembly GCA_049288275.1. Lineage (GTDB taxonomy): Bacteria > Arandabacterota > Arandabacteria > Arandabacterales > Arandabacteraceae > JBAQHK01. Next base: position 2,521 of record JBAQHK010000290.1, read on the forward strand.
CCGGTACATCGCCCCGGTGTCCAGATAGACGTAACCCAGACGCAGCGCCACCAACTTGGCCGTGGTGCTCTTTCCCGACCCAGCGGGACCGTCAATGGTTACCACCGGCAGATCCTTCACACCTCCCCGCCTTTCCCCTTGTCCTCGTCAAGGCCCGCGACGTGGGCCTGCTCCACCAGTCGCCTCAGGCCGCGGACCTCCTCGCGCGTCAGATACCGCCACTTGCCCGGATCCAAGTGCCCCAGCTCGACCGACCCAAACCTCGTCCGCCTGAGGCGCCGGACCTCATATCCGCAGGCCCCGAGCATGCGCCTGACCTCCCGCTTCCTGCCCTCGGTGAGAGTGATCCGCACGGTCATCGCCTCCCCCTTGCCCCCAACAACCTCCACCTGTCTGGCCGTCGCGATTCCGTCTTCCAGGACCACGCCCCGGCGGAGCTCCGCGACAAGATCGTCGCCCCCGCTGCCTTCAACCGAGACCTCGTACACCCGCTCGATCCCATACTTGGGGTGCGCCAGCCTGAAGCCCAGCGTCCCGTCGTTGGTCAAGAGGATCAGCCCTTCACTGTCCAGGTCCAGCCGCCCCACACTGAAGATCCCGGCAGGAAGACCGGGAATCGCCTCGTACAGCGTCACCCTGCCCCGCGGATCGTTGGCCGTCACCACCGCGCCCCGGGGCTTGTTGGCGGCGATGTAGTGGGTCGCCGAGCGCGGCTTGACCTCGTGCCCGCCGACCGCCACCCTGTCAACCTCCGGGTCCACCAGAGTGGCCATCTCGGTAACCGGCTGGCCACCGATGGTCACCAACCCATCAACGATCAGCTGCTCGCACTTGCGTCTCGAGCCCAGATGGCAGTCGCGGAGGAACTTATTGAGTCTCACCTTGGTCGGCATGGTCACCCGGCGTACCACCGGACTGGGTCTCGGTGTCGCCAACCAGATCATCGATCTCCTCGGGCTTGGGCAGATCGCTGAGCCTGTTGATTCCGAACTGGAGCAGGAACTCCTTGGTGGTTCCGAACAGCAGCGGCCGGCCCGGCCCCTCGCCACGCCCGACTATCCGCACCAGGTCGCGCTCCATCAAGGTCCTCAGGACCCCGTCCACGTTCACCCCACGGATGCTCTCTATGGCCGATCTCAGCGCGGGCTGCTTGTAAGCCACCACCGCCAGAGTCTCCAGCGCCGCCTTGGAAAGCCTGCCCTTCGCCGTGGATTCGAAGAGCTTCTCGACCCACACCGCGTAATCCTGCTTGGTGGTCAGTTGAAACCCGCCGCCCACCTCCACTATCTGGAAGGACCGTGTCTCCCGCGCGTAGTCTTCACGCAGCTCGCCGACAGCGGCCTCGACCTCGTCCCTCGCCACACCTGGCACCAGCGCCGCAATTCGCTCGGCCGGCAAGGGATCGGGAGAAGCGAAAAGCAGAGCCTCCACTATCCTCTTAGTCTCCTCCATCCGTCCCCTCCGCCGGGCCGGGGCCGGCCCTGTGAATCCATATCTCGCCGAAGGCCTTGGTCTGCCTGACCGTGGCCACGCCCAGCCGCAGGATCTCCAACAGAGCGAGGAAAGTCACCACCAACTCCGCCCTGGACGAGCCGACGTCAAAGAGATCGCCGAAGGCAATGACCTCGGCCTCTTCAATTCGACGCCTGAGGAACTCGATCTTCTCTTCGATCGAGACCTCCTCGGCGCGCACCTCCATGTACCTGACCTCGGCCCGCTCCAGAACCTGCCTGAAGGCGCAGATCAGGTCGAAGAGTCCGTAGGTCCGCTCAAGCTCCGGCAGGCCCTCCGCCACCGCGGGCTCGGGCCTGGCGAAGAG
>JBAQHK010000291.1:0-11804 GCA_049288275.1 bacterium
GGCTTAGAACTACATGCGCCTCCGCATCAGCCCCTCTCCCTCGCCTCTGTAGGGCGAAGTGCGGCAGAGCGCGGAGTGAATATCAGTACTCTGAGCGAAGGGCTTCGGCCCGACGATAGCGCCCAGCATCGGCAGCCAGGTCGCGGTCGGACAAATCGCAGATATAGCATATTAGGCATACTCATCCGCCCCCTGCCTCTTGCCCGAATACTCCCGGCTGGATATTGACGCGCCCGGTGCCGATTAAGTAGCTTTGCGGTGGCCTTAGAGAGGATGCCCATGCTTCCACGCTACTGTCGGACCATAGTCAAGTACCGGGACCTGGTCGAGGCCTATCAGACCCAGGCCCACGGTAACCGCCCATCGTGGCGCCTGCGGGCAGATCTCTTGCGCCAGCTCTTGGCCACCCTGATGACCGGCAAGACCCCTCACGACAATCTGCCTGACCGCAAGCTGATCGCGAGCCTGAGGAAGTTGAGACAGGACCTGCGCCGCGACGACTGGCGGCTGTGCAAGGCCTGGTACGAGAACCGCATCTACGGCACCGGCAGGCGCACTCTGGCCTTCAGCTGGCACCTCCACGCGCTGGAACTCAGGTACCTGGAGCAGCTCTGGTCGGAGCTGCGCTACACGCGGGAGGATTACCGCAAACTCCTGGCCGACACCGAGGTCACCTGGCAGTTCGAGGTGGACGAAAGCCACGAAGAGGTGCTGATCTGGCTCGACGATCGCGCCATCGAGGACATAGTGCTGGTCGCCCTTGAGGCCTACACGGTGCCCAAGGGCAGGGGCCTCAAGTACACCGAGACCTACGGGATATGCTTCGGCTCGACCAAATCCACCGAGGAGAAGCGCCAGGCCCACGGCAGGCACATCATCCGCCACATTCACATAGGCAGCGTTCACATCCAACTCAGGGCCGAGGGCTCATCGAACAAGATCACCTACGACCTGAGGAGCCTGGATGCCCAGATGGAGGTCGCAAGACACCTCTTCCCGCAGCTGGACATCGTCGGGGACTTCCACACCCACCCTTACCGTGACGTTGACGAGCTCAAGCAGGTCAAGGGCTGGCACTTCAGCCGGGATGACGAGGCAAACATCCCCGAGTGGGCCTTTCCGCTTCGCAAGCGAGGCTACCAGCCGAGGACCTCGCTCATAGTCGCCGTCGGCAAGGGCGGCAAGCGGGTTTCGCGCCCCAGCCGGGTGAAGCCCAACGTGATACGGTTCTCGGTGGGCAAATACCACTTCTATCTGTCGTGCTTCCGCCTGATCGGCAACAGGTACTCCGGCAAGCACATTACCGTGAACTCGGTCGCCCTGCCCGCCATCTAGCCTCCGAGCCAACACAGCTCTTGAGGCTGCTGTCGCGGCGCCGTCAGGAGCGGCTGCCTTTCGAGGTCGCGCATGTTTCCGCTTGACAGCAATTGCGCCGTAGGCGAAGATCCAAGCGGTAGCATGATACGATGTTCTGCTAATATGGAAGCGGGGTCATGAAGACGAGCCATGTGGTGACTTTATTAGTATCCCTCCTGCTCCCCACGGCCGCGCTGTCCGCGCCTCGGTACGCCGGTGTGGTGAGGGTCCACTTCGACGAGTCGGCAACCCCTGATCTTTCGGTGATTCGAGATACGTACAGGGGTCCCGGGCCTCTGATCTATGCTCACATCGTGATAGACAGCCTGCCGGCGGCAGTCAACGGATACCACCTCGCCTACGAGATGACGTCCGAGGATTCATCGGTGGTCGTCATCGGCTGTTTCCACCCGAGTCCGGGCTGGGCGCTCCTCGATCCGTCCACGGACTTCGCCCGCGGAGGAACCGAGCGCGCTGCGACTACCCCGGTCAGCGCCGGCTTCTGGCCGCTGCTGCTCAAGAACGAGGAGCGATCCCGTGGCTGCGTCCGTCTATCGCCGGTCGCAGTGGGCGGCCAGTACAACCTCGTCCTCAACGGGACTGCCGCCGACCAGAGCCAGGCCACCCGATCCTACCAAGGCGGCATCAACATGGATGCCCCCGCCCCGATCGAGCTCGGTGCTGCGCCCAAGGTGACCCCCGGCGACTGGACCGGCTCGCCTGACCTGGAGCCGGTCTGGCAGCTACGAGTAGAAGGAGAGAGATGTGCCGTGCTGCAGAATGCGTTCGACGGCGGCATCACCAGCTCCACCGGGCGGAAGGGTTTCCCGGTGGACTTCGTCCAAGTCACCGCGCGCCGGATGGCGGCCAGCAGCAGGCTGGGTTCCGTTCCCACCCACCCCACCGCTTATATCAAGGTGCTCCGAGACGGGACGCTCGAGGAAGACGAGATCGAGTGGGGTCCCCGGGCTCCGCTGCCCGCCGCGGGTAAGCCGGTGGCCAGTTCCCTCACGGGACAACCCGCGCTCTTCTCGAACCACTCTGAGACCACCGTGGTCGGCCAGGATGCCGTCGTGCTCTCGGACATTCCCGAGCGGGTAAAGTGGGGCATGTGCTTTGACTTTCCGCAGCGAATAGCCGCCATTGCGACGCAGGATGTGGGGGCGGGCGATGCGCTGCGGCGGATGAGCAGGCTCCTCCTGCTCGACTTTGACGGGCGCCCTGTGTTCGAGGGCGACTGGATCGATTGCCAAGTCGCTACAGTCGGCATGGGGCTGAATCCCGACATAGTGAAGTACTCGCTGGAGGGTTGCTCGGAGAGAGGCGAGTATCTGCTCCGCGTCAGCGAGAGGAAGACCTACAGCCTGAATGGCTTGTCCCAGAAGGGCAAGTCCTTCTCCCCCGATTCCCGGAGCGTCCTGGTCAATAGGGGCGGCGAGTTCAGCTTCTTCGACTCGCAGGACCCCGAAGCATTGAGATTCCTCTGGAAGTGCGGCATTGACGGGCTCATCACGGACGTGGCGGTATCGGACGACAGGAGATTCGTGGCCTACAGGCTCCAGGCGAAACCCGACCAGGGCTCGTTCGTCTATGTTCTGTCCGGCGCCGATGGCCGCCCGGTATGCCGGCTTCGTGAGAATCCCGCACATCCCGCCCCGGGGCCGCTCGGATTCGTGGGTAACTACCTGTTCGTGGGGATGGGTTTCAGTGTCAAAGGCACAGCATGGGAGACGGAATCGGTCTACTTGTTTGACCTCGGAATGTTAAGGCAATGATCAATGCTTTGCGTAGAGCGTGGCTCATCGGTTCATCGGGTGCCTGTGTCACGCTGACTTTCTTTTTCCTTGCGCCGCAGGCCCTATCCGACTCCTTTTTCTCCGGCGACCCCGTTCCTGGGGCTTGCTGTACAGGGTGCCCCTCATATGTCTTCGGGACGTTCATGCGGGTGGTTCCCCCGCCCACCGACACCCATGGAAACCTACACACCGGTATCGACCTGTTCGGGTGCAACGGCGACCCTGTGCGGCCGCCGATCGCGCCGGGCGACTCGGCGTATGTCGACGATGGCTCGTTTTCTCGTCTCTCGATCGCCCTGATACCTAACCGACCAGACATCTTCCAGGAGGGAAAGTCGGTCGGTTGCTTCCTTCTCCACGTAATGCCGGACAACGGGCTTCAGGTGGGCCAGATAGTGACCCCCGGGGATCAAATAGGCACCCTCGCTGGGAATAACGGTCATCTGCATGAGGAGATCTCCCTCGGCGATGTGTACCACGGCGTCTGGCTGGATGACGCCAACCTCGTCAACCCCCTGAAGCATGCGAATGAGAACAACCTCTGGTATGCCGATGTCGAGGACCCCGTCATAGACTCGGTCAGGATCGATAGGCTCAGCGCCCCCACTGCCTGGAAATGGATGGTATTCGCCCACGATGAGGTCGACTGCCGTCCTGGCGTTGACCTGGACGACAACAACGGCATCTTCAAGGCCACGCTCGAGATAAACGGCCAGATAGTAGATTCGCTGACCTTCGATCACTTCACCAATAAAGCAGGTACGGGCGCCCCCGCTTGGGATGAGTTCTACTGCAGCCAGGACACCTCCCGGCTCTGCCATAAACTGACATGGAACCGCGCGCCTCTTGACAGCCTGAGATCCTGGACCGTCCTGGTACAGGACGCCACCGGGCGAATCAGAGGAAAGGAATGGGACCTGGGTGATACGACCTGTTTGGACGGGTGCGCGAGCTGGGGGTGCATAAAGGCCTGTTACGGCTGGGGAGGCGGTGGCGACGGCAGCCACGGGTCGAGTTGGCCCAATCCGCTGGGGTGCGCCGCTGGCTCGGAGCACTGTTTCCCGCAGGGTGTATTCGGAGGGATGGGCGGCTATCAGCTCTACTGGCCGGATTTCGACAGCGGCGCCTGGGAGTACCAGGCCTGGGAGAGCGAGGAGGACGAATCGTCCTACGTCCACCTTGGGACGGCGGGCGCCGGCGGGAACTACCACAGGATGTTCCGGTACGGCGCCGATACCGCAGCATGCTACTACTACAACATCGCTTCGACAGACAGCGCCTTCAGGCAGGAGGTGCCGCGTCCAGGGCGGGGCAGCATAATCGGCGTGGGCCAGTGTGCGCTGGCGGGGGTACCTTGCCATGCGGCGCTGGACACCAGCGGCAGCCACCTGTTCATTGCCGAGGCAGAGGGAGTGCTTGAGATAGTCGATGTGGCGAACGCGAGCAGCCCTCAGGTGGTGGCAGCGCATGACCTCTCGACCCTGGGCCTGTGGCAAAACCTGTTCGATGACGTCTCGGACATCAAGTGGGACGGCGATTTCCTGTGGGTTGTATGCGGATGCAAGGGGCTGGCCGTGCTCTCGTTTTCTCCGGACTTCCAGGCAGTGGGCGCATGGTGCAGGTACGCGGTCCCGGGCACAAGGGTGTCGCTGATCGAGGGGTGCGGCGGGGGGACGCAGGGAGAGCAGGGCTCCCTGATGGCAAGCCACAGCTATGCATGCTATGTCACCCAGGAGGGGGAGATCCACGTGTTGGAATTCATACGCGGGTCCGGAACCCCTCCCGAGCTCAACAAGTGCGGGCAGTACACCGATCCATGGAGCGAGGACTACGTCGCGCGCAGCTGCTACGTCCTGACGTCGGAAGAGGGCTGCTACCTTTACATCAGCGGGTCCAGGCTGGAACCGGAGTTGTCCGGTGGAATCGTGGTCGCCGACATCTCCAGCCCCTGTGCCCCGTCGTACATCTTCGAGATTCAAGCCGCCTGCGCGCAGATTGAGGCCAGGTCAGGGGACTACCTGTTCAGAGACGTCCTGCAGGGCGGCTTCGACCCGTTCGTGTTGATGATGGACGTCAGCAACCCGTCGGCGCCTAGCGAGGTGTCCCGCTGGAGGAACGGGCTCTTCGAGCACTTGGCCAGCTACAACATCGGCGGCCCCGGCCTGGTCGCAGCCAGCGACGAGCGGGTCTACTCCCTCGGCAGTGCTGAAGTGCATTACCCCACCGGATCCAGGCACGGCCCTTACGCGGCCTGGGGCGGCCTGGAGTGCTTCACGTTGTGCGGCGGATCGACTCACATGTTCTCCGCGGCAGTCACTGACACAGGCTTTGACGCTGCGGGAGACACCTCGCTGGTGACGACCACCGTGACCGCATCCGGCAACAGGTTGTACCTCACATACGCCGTCTGGCCCGATACGCTGCCCGGCACGGACCCGCCCAAGAACCGTCTGAAGGTCTACGTGGACACCTACGAGCACGGCGACGAGGCCGCCGTGATTGGCCAGTCTCCACCAGTCGACAGAAGAATCCGCCTCGCTGCGGCACATCCGAATCCGTTCTCGACAGAGACCGACATGGGGTTCTCGGTGGCCGCTCCCGGTCGCGTGTGCGTGTCCGTCTATGATGTGGCCGGTAGATTGGTCAGGATTCTGAAAGATGGGCCGTGTCTGCCCGGGACCTATCAAGCGCACTGGGACGGCCGAGTGACAGGCGGCCGAAGCGCGGCGCCGGGCATATACTTCATCCATTTCCGTCATGGGAGATGGTCCGCGACCGAGAAGGTCGTGCTTGTGGAGTAGCGGCCCAGCAGTGGCCGCGCTTCAAGGCCCGGAAGGGTACAGCGAGATTGACATGCCGTAGACCGGCTCCCCCAGGGGATCGCTTGATATCTGCAGAGAGAACTCTGGGACATATCCAGGTTTGTACGCAAGAGCAGTGAAGGTCTCCTTCGCAAGCCAGGCGGGAATGGAGCACACCGCGAACTTGCCCCTGGCGTCGGTATACTGCACCCAGCGCAGTGCCGGCATGGGCGGGAGCGGATACTCGATAGAACCTTCAAAGATTGAGCCCGCCGAGACGGACGTATCCGCAGGCAACAGGTCAGAGAAGACGCATATGCCGACCCCCGCGAGCGGCTTGCCATCCTCAGCCGAGATCACCTCACCCGAGACGCACGCAAAGTCATTCGCAGACGGCCGGCCAACATAGGGATCTCCTGAAGCTGCAAACAGTCGCGGCGAACTGGCAAGCGCCCACAGGAAGAGGGCAACCCGCAGCTCGCGTCGAAGCTCTGATCTAGCCACGCCCGGCCTCCGGAATCACAGGTGAAGAACACATTCTGGGCGCTACCGTAAGGAATGTCAAGAGTTTTATGGATATGATATCCGTCAATCTGAGTGATGATGCCGAAATCAATACCTTACAGGCTGATAAGAGTAGTAAGCGGCATGTGCTGCGATCAGCTTAGCTCTGGGATTCGTGGAGACTGATCGACAGAGGAAGGCCGGGGAGCGTTGAGATTCGCGCCCCCCGGCCAGTTGCGTAGCGCTACTGCGAAATCACTACCTTGCGGGTCACTTCTTCGCCGCCGAAGCGCACCTTTACGAAGTAGATCCCCGAGCCCAAGCCCCCTCGCCACTCCACCCTGTGATAGCCGGCCGAATACTGGCCGCCAGCCAGATTCGCCACCCTGCGGCCGGCGACATCAAAGACATCCATGTCAACCCGCCCAGCCGACGGGATGCCGAACTTGATCGCCGTGGCCTCTCCGGAAGGATTCGGAGTATTGCCCACCAGCACCAGGCAAGTCGGCGCGCCCCTGTCAACCAGGACGCCCGACGCGGGATCGTAGAGCTCGAAGTCGCCGTCGCTTGTGTCCTCGCCCTTGTTGGCCGCGGCGTCATAGGCACACACCTTGACCCGCTCGGTCACGCTTGCCGGCCTGTCCACGAGCCATGAGTAAGAGCCGTCGTTGGCCTCACCGGTGGCAAGGGTGTCCGGGAAGGTCAAGCCTCCGTCATCCGACAGAATGATGCTTATCGAGGCGACGCCGATCGCGTCGGTCGCGGTCCAGGTGATGTCGTAGGAGCTCCCGATGTCCCAGATCTCGCCGCCATCCGGCGAGGTCACTGTGACCGCGGGCGCCGTGACATCCGCGATGGTGAAGTTGGCGTTGCTCGCGTCCTGCCCGCTGTTGGCCGCGGCGTCATAGGCAATCACGTTGACGCGGGCAGCGGTCGTTGGCGGCGCGGTCACCGTCCAAATGAACATCCCGTCGTTGGACTCGCCGGTGGCCAGGGTCTCGGGGTAGGTCGCCCCGCCATCGCGCGACAGCGCAATCGTGATCGAGGTGACACCGATGTTGTCGGTCGCCGTCCAGGTGATGGTCTGGCCGGTACCGATGCCCCAGGTTTCCCCGCCGTTGGGCGCCGTAACCGCGACCACCGGGGCCTCGCTGTCCGAAGCCACTGCGGCCGATCCCTCGTAAGGAATGTAGTTGTGCTTGGTCACCGTCACGTACATCGTGCCTACAGTCGAAGGGGTGGGCGTGAAAGTCGCCACACCGGACCCATTGGTCGTGTCCACCAGATAGACCTCGGTGCCCTTCCACAGGCAGACCGTCGCGCCCGAGAGCGCACTCCCACCGGAGGTCACCGTCACCGTGTAGATGGAGGAGCCCAGGGGCAGCGTGGCGTTGTGGGTGACCACTATGCCGGTCGGGGTATCGGTCCACACCGGCAGCTCGGGATCGCCGAACAGATTGCTGCTGAACATGTTCTTGCGCGACGCCTCGTCCTGATCAGGCCCGTAGATTCCGCCCTCGATGGAGTTGAAGTCCGTCACGTAGTGGTACTTGTGGTCGCCGTGGATCTGGCCCATGCGGTACTTGCCGTTCGAGTAAATCTCCTCCCAGAATCTGTACTCCTGCCCCTGGTTCCACGGCCAGTCGGGATCGTCCCAGCCGACGCAGTAGTAGCTGGTGCGGCTTGAGGCCACATCCCCGATGCCCCAGTTGGCGATGATGAAGTCCCCGAGGCACGTCTCGCTCCGATCGAACTGGCCCGACAGGCATGCCGCCACGTAGACGAAAGGCTTCTTCCCCGCTGTGGCAGGGTTATACGACTGTGTGCACAGCGAATAAGATGTGGTCTCGCCGTCGTCGCAGATGCCGTTGTGGTTGTAGTCGTCGACCCAGACTGTCCTGTAGTTACCCAGGTAGTTGCCGTGGCCGCTGGGATAGGCGAAGCCGCAACCGGTGGCCACGTGATCGCGGAAGTTGGCCGCGGTAAGATCGTAGTCCCGAGTGTAGGTGCTGGGATAGTAGCCTTCGGCCTCATAGCCCCGGTCGTAGGTCACGCCGGTACCGACCAGGAAATCGTTCCTCACCCACTCGGCAACCGTGGCCATGTCGGTCGGGTCGTAATACCCGTCGTCGAAGTTGGCGAAGGAGGATCCGAATACTATGCGCTTCGGCCAGGTGCCCGCCGGAGGCGACTTCTCGTAGCCGAGGACGTTGTTCACAAGGGTGTTGGCGTCGGTGGTCGAGGTTATGGCCCAGCGGCCGACGTAGCTGTCCGGCAGCCAGTTTATGTCGTCGGCCATCTCTCCCCACTTGTGGTCGTTGTCGGTATCCCAGTCATAGGTGGCGCCGACAGCCCCGTCCACCACGTCGGAGTAGTAGTAGTCGCAGGGAACGTATTCGGCGTCAGCGTCGCTGTATGCCGTGCGGGTCGGGACAACTCCGGTGTCTCCCATCAAGAGCACGTACTGAAACCGGGGCGTGCTGTCGTCCAGCCTCAGGAAGTTCCTGATCTTCTCCTGGTTGTCGTAGCCCGAGTAGTTGCTGGTTATCCAGCTCACGGTGTAGACCTTGGCGGGCACGCCTTTCTTGGTCTTCCAGTCCGCCAGGGTCTGCGCGTAGGACTGCATGGTGGAATTGGTGATGATGGCGTAGGCCGGGTTGTTGAGATCGTAAAGGGTCCCGGGGATGTGCGGCGATGCCGCAAGGTCGGCCTTCGCCGGTGAGTCGCCTTCCGGGACCAGCTTCTCTATCATGCGCGCGTTCGCCTCGCCGTAGTTCTCGATGATCTCGCTCGCCAGGGGCTCAAAGGCCGACGCGCGCCCGCGGAGCGCCGCCGCGGCGGACTCCTCGTCGGTGACCGGCATCGAGTAGGTCACGGATATGGAGTAGGAGGACACGCCGGTTGCTTCTCCGCTAACCGAGTTGTACCTGACCGGGTAGAGCACGATCTCGACGAGATGATGCCCCCGGAACTGCTGCTCGCCTGCGTAGCTGTAGTGCTCGGCGGGCACGACGTCCGGAATCCTCTCCGGAGGCGCCGGAACCTTGTAGGTCGGATTCTCAAGCGGCAGAGGCGGCTGGCGCATGAGGTAGTTGGCGAAAGTGCCTAGGCTGCGCTCGCCCGCCGGCATCACCGTTACTGTGACGTTATCAGCCGCAAACGGGATTTCGTAATGGACCTTCTTGGATGGCAGGACCGGATAGTAGAGATCGGTGGTAGATCCGAAGCCCTCGACGCCCAAGTAGACGCGGTCACCCGCGGTGCGTAGCTCCGGCGCCGGCACGCTGTAGGTGAAGCTCGCGATCTCAGCCTGTACCGTCGCCGCGGCCGCCACAAAGACAAGAACCGCCGCCAACACTGCAAAACGCATCCTACACATTGCAGAACCTCCTTCTCGGGTTGCCTGGGTCTGGGGTAGAGGAAGCCACCGCAATCACGGAGCCACTTGTGCTGTAACCCAATGCGCCTCCAGGGATGTCAGTGGCTTGCTATAGTATCGTTGTCAATCGTCAGTATAGCATAATCGGTGCCCATTCTCAACCGCAAACTGGTCGCCCGGCAACCGCTTGGGGGAAACGAAGCGGGGCGCAGGTCCGAGACCCGCGCCCCGCCAGGCACCGCCGAGCCACCAGGGCTACTTGAGCATGACGATCTTGGCCGTGCTCACGCCGTCTTCGGATTCAAACCTGCAGAAGTAGACACCCGCAGGCGCCGTCTTGCCTTCAGAGTCCAGGCCGTCCCAGACTATCAGGTGGATGCCAGGCTCCAACGTCCCGTCCATGAGGCCGGCCACAAGCCTGCCGTTCACATCGTAGATGCTGAGTCTCGCCGAGGCTTTCCGGGACACGCTCAGGACCACTTCGGGGTTCGCGCCGGCGGGATTCTGCCCGAGTGAGAACCTGACCCCGCCCACGGGAGTCCCATCACCCCTCGGCCTGCCGCTCGGATCAATCTGCCCCTGGCCGCTCGGGTCCAGCGTGAGGTACGGCACGTAGTCGACGTCCCCTATGAATTTGTTCGAGTCGGGCGGCACCGATCCCCACCAGTTCTTCTCGGCCTTGGTGCGACCTAGCCCCGGCACCCACACGAACACCGTGTCGCCGTAGATGGAGTTGTAGCGCCCGAGACCTTTGCTCCTGTCACCCAGCACCACCCCGGAGTCTTCGCAGAGGACTGCAACCGCAACGCTGTCGTACCTGAAGATGTTGCCCTTCATGATCACCGAGTCACCCGGAGAGGGTTCGCCCCCGGGGATGCTGGTGTCATACACCGCGAACCCGCGACTGCAGTGCTCCGCGGTGTTGGAATCGCATCGGATCTTGGTGCACGGGTAGTCCGCATCGTACCCGACGTGGATGCCTTCCTTGCTGCACCCCTCGATGTGGTTATGGATTACATCGAACTGGCTGCAGGTGTCGACCACGTCAAACGCAAACCCGTAGGTATCGACGCTCTCCGGCCGGCCGGACTGGTCTATGGTGTTATCTCGGATCAGGCCGCCCGTCGCGTAGGTGAGCGAGACGCCGTACTGCCCGTTGTCGGTGATTTCATTGGAGGCGATCGTCAGGCCCCCTCGGGCGGCGGCGATGCCGTAGCCGTTGGTCCCGCCGTTGTCGTATACGTCGCAGTCCTCGACCAGGCCACCGAAGTCGCTCCAGCCTGCCCAGGCATACCCGATGCCCACCACCGAGTTGTCGTGGATCTCTGAGCGCTTGACGTAGCCCAAGTCGGCATTCATCCCCGATCCCGCATAGAAGTACTCGATCCCCTTGGTGCCGTAGCCGACATCGCAGTAGTCGAAGACGCTCCGCACCGTGTCCAGCTGGGCCACCCGTATCCCGTACCAGTCCCCCGGCGCCGGGTCATAGCCCCGAGCAATCCCTGCGGGTCGGAACAAGATGGTGCCGGTCTCATTGCCTTCAGCCGCGATGTCCCCGTACGCCACCAGTTCGCACTTGGCCGTGTCGACTCCCGAGCTCTCGTGGTCCGCTCCCGGAACGAACGATATCGTGGCGCCGGGGCTGATGGAGAGCGCCGCGCCACTCCCGACGACAAGGTCCCCACCAAGAATGACCCACTTGGCCCAATCTGTATCATGGACTATGGTGTCCCGCGGAGTGTCGAAATGGATGTCCACCAGCATGGTGTCGCAGGTGCCCGCCCTGATGTTGGCAATCGATATCCCCGTGTGGGCGGTCTGCTTCCAGTAGTACCCATCTTGCACGTACCCGTTGCTGTTGGGATTGGTGTATGGGGTGAAGGCATTGTTCCACTGGTCGTTGAAGAAATCGAAGCTGTCAGTCCTGACCTTGTAGGGATGGCAAGGCGGGGTGCAGTTCGTGTACGT
>JBAQHK010000292.1:0-21684 GCA_049288275.1 bacterium
GCTACACGCTCGGCGCCGCGGCGGCCCGGGGCGCGGTGGTGGACGGGGCGACCCGGGCAGAAGAAGGCCCTCCCGCCGGAAGGATAGCGGTGGGCTACCGGCCCGATCTCACGGTGCTGGATGCCGACATTCTGGCCGAGACTCCCGGGGCATCCCTTCCGGACGGCATCCTGAGGGCTCATGTGGCCGCGACTGTGGTCGGGGGGCAACCTGAGTTCTACACATAATCTGGCACGGGTTCTGCTTATGTAGGGGTTGGGAGCAAGCTAAGGACACGTAATCAAGCATTTGCAGGGCCTCTGGGAATAGGGAAGGTGCAAGATGCAACCTCCGGCGCGAAGGTCAGGAGCAAAAAGCAAGGGTAGCAGCCTCAAAAGCCTTGTGGCTCTCGCCCTGGCAGCTGCCGCGACTGCCTCGCTTCTGGTCTGGGCCTATGTAGCCACAGGGGCCACCCATACCGAGAGTTTGACCTTCTCCCAGGGCGACCTCAGCTTTGCCAGGGTTGGGGACTACGATCTCGTGACCCTTGCTGGCGCGCGGTGGACCAGCGAGCCGGGCAAGCCTCATCTACCGGCTGTCCCCGTCAGGGCCGGACTGCCGGGCTCATGTCGGGTCCTCGGCGTCGAGGTGGTGGCCTGTGACAGCGTCACTCTGGCAGGCACCTTCTCCATATTGCCATCGGCGCTACCCCAGCCGCTCTCGGAGGTCCGCAGGGTTGCGGCCGCTGAGCCCGATCCGTCGGTCTACGGCTCGGCGGAGGTCTATCCGCGGAACCTCTTGGAAGTTGTCGGCTCGGGCACGCTTGCCGGCATGACCGTCTGTGAGATCATCGCGCACCCGCTTCGCTACTCGCCCTTGACGGGAAAGGTAATCTTCTACACCGGTGTCAAGTTCCGTATTGACTACGAAACCCTGGATGCAGGCCGGCCTCAAGCGGCGTCTCCGGACATGCTGGCGTTGGCCAAGCGACTGGTTTCCAGCGACGGCCCCTGGCAGGCACGCGCTCAGCAGTTCGGCGACTTCGCGCCCCTGGGCGGGGGCGAGGTCAACTACCTCATCATCACCGGCGAAGGCCTGAAGCCGGCCTTCGAGCCCCTCAAGGTCTGGAAGATGCGCAAGGGTCTTCGCAGCGAGATCATAACCGTCGAGACCATAATGGCGTCCTACTTGGGCAGCGACGTCCAGGCCAAGGTCAGGAACTGCATCGCCGACTACCGGACCAACCATGGTACGGAATGGGTGCTCCTGGGCGGCGACATACAGTTGATCCCCGACAGGAAGGCCTACGTCAATCTGTCGGACAAGACCTACATACCTTGCGACCTCTACTACGCCGACCTCGACGGCAGCTGGAACGCCGACGGTGACCTCTACTGGGGCGAGGTGGCGTCGGACAACGTCGACATGTACGCCGACGTCTTTCTGGGCAGGGCGCCGGTGGGCTCCCTGGCCGAGGCCGAAACCTTCGTGGCGAAGGTGCTGGCCTACGAAGGCTGCAGCGGGCTGCCCGATGACTACCAGCTCAAGATGCTGTTCCTCGGGGAGATCCTCTGGGGCGACCCCGGGAATCCGTCCGATCCGGACTACACCGACGGAGGCGTCGCCAAGGACCTGGTGGATCAGCTCTACGTGCCGCCCGCCTTCGCCATCCAGAAGCTGTACCAGTCGGCCGATGATCTCTGCTACGCCAACACGATAAGCGCCCTCGATCAGGGGATGGGCATAGTCAATATCTGCGCTCACGGCCACTACAAGACCATATCGGTGTGCGACGACAATCTCAGCGATTCCGACATGGCCATGCTCACCACCGACGGGCGATACGGCGTTATGTACTCGATGTCGTGTCTGGGAGGCGGCTTCGATCAGAGCGACTGCATCGGCGAGGCCTGGGTGCTGAGCGCGCAGGGTGGGGGCTTCTACGTGGGCAACTCCCGCTACGGGTGGGGCACGCCCGGCGAGCCCGCCGAGGGTCCCTCTGACTCATACGATCAGGCGTTCTTCGAGTCGGTCTTCACCACCGGCTTCACCAACCTGGGCAAGGCCCACGCCGACGCCAAGCACGGCTTCGTGGGCGAGTCGCGTGTGGACGAATACATGCTGTATCTGATGTACGGGCTCAACCTGTTGGGCGATCCCGAGACCAGCCTGTGGACATCGGCGCCCAAGGACATGCAGGTGGCCTGCGCGCCCAGCCTGGACACCAGCCCGCAGGTATACGAGGTCGCCGTCACCGGTGAGGAAGGGCCGCTCGCCGGAGCCAAGGTCTGCCTGTGGAAGGCCGACGAGGTGTACGAGGTGGGGGAGACCGGACCGGATGGCTCGCTGGGCCTGCCGGTCGACGCAGCCTCCGTCGGCGCCCTGCTGGTGACCGTGACTGCCAGCAACTACATGCCCTACGCGGGCGAAGCCACGGTGAGCCCCGCGGCGCCACACCCCGCTCCGCCCGAGAATCTGGCGGCCGAGGAGGTCGGCGGGCCGGCTGTGGGCCTGGTCTGGTCTCCAGTTGATGACGATGACCTGACCTTCTACAAGATCTATCGCAACACCACCGCCGTTCCTCAGATCTACTGCATGGTGGCCGTTCCTGAGACCGCCTACACCGACGCTTCGGTTGAAGCCGGCAGCACCTACTACTATTGGGTAACCGGCCTGGACGCTCTGGGCAACGAGAGCTCGTTCGCGGGGCCATGCTCGGTCGCTGTCGAAGGCAACGTGTCGGTGCCCGATCGGGGCGGCGACCGCCTGGCGCAGGTTTCCGCGCTTCCCAATCCCTTCATCGGCTCCATCAGGCTTGTCCTGGAGACGCCGGAGCCGGCGCAGGTGTCGGTGAAGATATTCGACGCCGACGGCCGCTACGTGCATTTGCCGCAGCTTCGGGAGACCGCGCGCTGCCGATGGGAAGCGGTGTGGGACGGGGAAGATTCCTCAGGCCGGCGCGTGGCTCCGGGCATCTACTTCGCGCACTTCACCTGGGGCTCGGGCGCCGAGACCCGCAAAGTGATGATGCTCAGGTAGAGGCCGCCGCCGGTCTCCGCCGGTGGCTTACCTTATCCTCATGATCTTCCGGACCAGGCTCCGCTCGGCGGTCTCGAACCTGACAAAGTAGATCCCCGGTGCCGCGGTCCCGGCTGGGGTAGCGCCGTTCCAGTCGAAGGTGTGGACGCCAGCGGTGAGCAAGCCTTCGAATCCAGTGGCCACCAGCCGCCCCTCGACTGAATATACCTTCAGGCTCACCCTCTGGTCCGAGGGGACAAAGAGCGTCACGCTGGCGTTGTCGGTGAAGGGATTGGGAGCGACCGAGACTATGCTCGGCCTCAGGCTGACCTTTGAGGAGGCCTCCTGATCCCGCACGAATCCGTCGGTGCCGGCTACAAGCATGAACTCACGGTTCCCGTTGACCCGGAGTGCGTATGGCAACGAAGCCGCATCGAGCCTGAGGCCCGCCGCGAGATCGTAAAGAAAGATCTTCCAGTCTGAAGGCAGGAGACCCGCGGGCGTGACGGAAAGGGAGGCCGACCTGTCTTCTGCGGAGTCCACCCGGAAGTCCCAGGCTGCCCCGTCGGGGTTGGCGCGCTTGACGTTCGACATGTAGAGGCCCGAATTGCGCCCCCAGGCGGCCTGGGAGAAGACCACTCTGAGGAAGTCACCGATCGGCGGCGGTTGGTGCAGGTCGAACACGTCCCAGGCGTCGCTTGCCAGCGGGCTGAGGCCCGCGTAGGCCGGCTGGACGAGCACGCCGTCGGCCTCGAGGTCAAGCCTGAGGGTGAGTTCGGCGCCTGCCGGCACGAGCTCGCCTCCGGCAGCCGCAGCGGCCTGGTTGGCTTGCACATCGGGGTCAAAGACAAGGTCAACATCGCCGGTGCCTGAGTTGTAGATCCAGTAGCCCTCCCAGGGCTCAAGTCTCTTCTGAACGCCGTGATAGGCTCCATCGTAAGAGATCAAGTTGTCTTCAACGTACACGGTGTCGGGCCCCACCACGTGCAGGTCGCCAACGGAATACGAGCCTCCGGCGTAGGAAACCCTCGCCGAGAGCCAGTCGGTGGTGAAGCTGAAGGGTGTCGCGATCTGGTTCCAGCCTCGGGCCAGCCGCACCGGCGTCGGCAGCGTCAGGCTGGTCGAGTAGCCGCTGAAGTCAAGGGTCCTGGCTCTGCTCGAGATCAGCCAAAAGCCTCTTCCGGGCGCGAAGTCCTCGGTCGCGGGGTACTCATCGTAGCAGCGCTCGCCGCAGTCTCCGCCCGAGGCGTTCCACCTGCCCAGCCTCCATGCGGTCCTGTTGTAGCCGCCGAGATCGTCGACCAGAACGCTGTCGGGCGCGCCGGCCGACGGCCTGCCCGGCATGGAGACCATCCGGTAGGCGCCCGCGGCAAGCGCCGGCGAGGCAAGATCGGTGAAGTAGACCGTCAGTTCCGCCAGGCTGTCCGGGGCGCCCTCGGGGTATCTGGCGAGGTTGCCCACCCCGTCGACGGCTTCGATATAGTAGACCAGGCCGGCCTCCCGAACAGCCGACTGCGGGATGGTGGCCACGAAGCCGTCTTCGGTCTGCTGCATGGGCTTCTCCCGGAAGGAGTAGAAGCCGCCCTCACGGAAAAAGAGCCGCGCGGTGTCGATGCCCGACCTGCTGTCGAATATGTCGGCGGTGATCCCCACCTGAGTTGTCGAAAGCACCGCCGCGGGCGGAACATGGACGATGGCCGGCGGAACAAGATCCAGCAACGCCGACACCAGACCCGACGACAGCTGCTTGTTGCCGGTCGCCGCGCTGCCTATCGGCGAGGTCTGCCCTATGGCGTGGATCAGGGAGTAGGTTGAGGTGGTCCCCAGGCCGCCGCCCTCCGAGATCGCGGAGGCACGGAGGGCGTAGTCCGGGCGGCAAGAAGCCGGCCAGAGCGGCACCGCAGCCAGAGCCAGCGCGGTCGCAAGCCCCAGACGCACAGCGGGTCGCAGTCTCATCTGGTCTGGCCCCCGGCCGGTCTCGTGGTCTGCTGCCGGCTCGTCATCGACGAGGCGAATGAGGTGGAATCCAGCGCGTAGTAGACCGCCACCAGCGACGGGCTCTCGATGGTGTTCACGGCACCCGCGTCTATCTCCACCGCTATGTAGGTCAGGAAGTAGACCGTATGAAGCCCCTCGGTGACCGGCACCACCGCGGTCCCGGAAATGCACTTGGTCGGAAGGTAGAGCTGGGGCAGGGCGTAGAAGACGGTGTCCTGAATGTCGCTGGTCAGCATGTAGACAGGGTTGTAGGGATCGTCCACGCCGAAGCCGTAGGCCGCGATATAGCGCAGGGCGCTCAAGCGGGGGGGAAAGCCCTTGGATGTGGTGTCCAGCTTCTGGCCCCCCGAGAACCAGACCTGAACGAAGCCCGAGTCGGGAGCGTAGATCGAGACCGAGTCAACCACCGCAATCTCCTGGGAATCCGACCTGAAGGACTCGGCCCGGGTGAAGGCGACGATCGGCGGGTAGTGGTGGGCGAAGGGAAGAGTGCTTGCGTCCGCGGCGTGAGCGAGGGAGACCGCGCCGCTCTGGCCGCCGCCGGTGAGACCCTCGCCTGCGGTCACCGCGGAGACGTCACCCATTCCGAAGTGCTTGTGAAGCGAGGTGGAATCGCCGCCCGTGAGTTGGCTCTTCTGGTCGGTGGTGAGAAGCCTGGTGTCGGACGTCACAACCGCGACGCCGTCAACCCGCTGAGGGCTCATCACGCCGGTGGTTATAAGGGAAGCGTTGGTGGTGATGTTGTCGGCCCCGTCAGCCAGGTCCGCGGGCACGCCACCGAGGACGTCCCAGTGAACCAGGTTCGCTCCGGCGTTGGGCCCGGTGCCGTCCGATGTCTTGAGGGAGTCCCCGAGCGCGTACTGGGGATGATCGTTGTCCCCGAGGCCGGTCAGGGCGCCGTGATCCGAGACCCCTCCGCCGGTGTTGTCGACGTTGTCGGCGAAGCCGGAGGGGACATCGGTCAGGTTGTTCCAGTTGACCATGTTGGAGCCCAGGTTGGGCGGGGTGAGATCGGAGGTCTTCAGGACGGTCTGGGTGTAATACCTGGCGTCGTAGCGTGAGTCGTGGTTGTGGCCTGAGCCCGCAAATTCCGAGGAGTCCATGTTGTCCAGCAAACCGGCGTTGGCTGCCTGGGTGGCGCTGGTGGCGGTTCCAGCCGCTCGAGCGGTGTCGGCCTGGGCTGCGCGGAAGGCGTAGGCGACGGCCGCGATCTCCGCGCGAGGCGTGGTGTCGGCGCCTCCTTCAATTGATATTGCAAGCCACCTCTGGGCGCCTGAGAACACCGACTGTGGGATCGCAGTCGCGCTGCCGAGCATCACGCTGAAGACGCCGTCGGTGAAGGTCACGACCTGGTCCTCCTGCCACAGCACTCCTCCGCCCTGGGCGCTGTCGTAGATCTTGAAGCGCACGCTCCGGGCGCCCTCAACCGCAACGCCGTCCTCGGCGAGCAGGCCCTGGTAGTTGATGGTCTGCGGAACGGCCGCGATCTCAGGCGCGGCGACCAGCACGGCGAGCACGGCGAGCGTGCCGGCGAGAGCCAGCGCTACCGCCGCCCCCGGGCGCCGGCCAACGTTGATCTCCCGAAGCCTTCTGACCTCTCGGAGCTCTCTCAAGTCGAGTGCCGTCATGTCGGGATAACCTCCTCGTCACCTCTCGGGTGGATTGGGAAAATCGGGCAGATTGGACGGGGCTTCATCTCCGCCGACGCCTATCAGCACCGCTGTGGCAGCCACGCTGCCGACCGCCGTCCAGAACCACCATTTCCGGTAGAACGGCGCCCTGGGGCTTCCGTCCGAAGCGCGGGGCTCGGCGTCGGTCTCGCCATCGGACCCCGCCCCGGGCGCACCGCCGATTATCGTGATCTCGTCGCTGCCCTCGCGCTGCCTGAAATCGTGGGGTGGAGCGATCCCCGCAGGCAACATGGGCGACGCCGCGTCGATCGAGTCAGGAGCAGCCTGGTCCGGGGACGGCTCGTCCTGGGAAGGCCGAGCGGGCTGTTGAGCTGGCGGCTGCGCGGGCTGCGCCTCTCCGGGTGCTTCCGCCGTCGCGTCGGCGCTTCCGGCGACGAGGCACGCGTCCAAGGCCGCCAGGTTGAGAACCAGGGCCATTGAAGCGCAGGCCAGTGATTTGTGGAGTCGCCGCTTCGTCACCTGCTCACCTCCGCGAGCATAGTTTCACACCGCGCGGGCGGTGTCAAGGTGCGGGGGGAAAACCAGGGACATCATACTAGTTTTCGAAATTGGTATGATGTCCCTAGTTTCTTTAGACTGCGGCGAGTATCAGTTCTCCGAGCGAAGGGCTTCGGCCCGACGACGGAGCGCAGGATCCTGCAGGTCCTCGCTCAAGACTCTCAGCATCTCAGCCACGCTCCAGGCCTGAGCGATGCAGCCGTGGGGTCTGTGGGGCGGGTCGCCGTCGAAGATCTCGGATATCTGTCCCAGGCCCGCCTCATCGAGATGCCGGGCCAGCGGCTCCAAGAGCCTCAAGCAGTGAGCCCGGGTTGCCTCCGAGCGCCCGTGCGCGAGGAGGTAGGCCCTCATGTAAGGCCCCATGAGCCAGGGCCACACCGTTCCCTGGTGGTAGGCGTGATCGCGGGTCTTGAGATCGCCGTCGTACCGGCCCCGGTACCGGGGATCGTTGGGAGACAGCGTCCTCAGGCCGTACGGGGTGAGCAGCTCACGCTCCACGAGGTCCACCACCGGTCGCCATCTCGACGGGTCCAGCACGGGATACGTTAGACTCATGGCGATCACTTGATTGGGCCTCACCGAATCGTCCCTGCGGTGCACGTCTACGGAGTCGTAGAGGCAGCCGAGATCGTCGTTCCAGAACTTTCTGTTGAAGGCCTTGAGGGTCTTGGCGGCCATCTCGTCGTAGGCGCGCTCCTCGGCAAGGCCCCCGAAGTCCCCGCAGAAACCGGCCATGATCCTCATGGCGTTGAACCACAGGGCGTTGATCTCGACCGGCTTGCCCGTGCGGGCGGTTATGACCTCGTCCTCAAACTTGGCGTCCATCCAAGTCAACTGCGCGCCCTCTTCGCCGCTTCGCAAGAGCCCGTCGTCGTCGGCCTTTATTCCGTAGAGCGTGCCCCGGATGTGGCTGCGCATCGCCTCCCTGAGGCTGGGCAGAATCGCCGTGACAAGTTCGCCGTCCGCGGTCGCGTCGTAGTACTTCCTCACCGCCTCGAAGAACCACAGGGTCGCGTCCACGGTGTTGTACCTGGCGCTCGCTGCAAAGTCCGGGAAGAGATTGGGTATGAGGCCGTGCTCCATGGCGGCCGCGTAGGTCTGGAGGATGCGCCCGGCGTCGTCGGGCCGGCCGGCGGCAAGCGTCAGGCCCGGCAGGCTTATCATGGTGTCCCTGCCCCAATCGGTGAACCAGGGATAGCCGGCGATCACCGTGCGGCCCTCGCTCGAGCGCCTGACAATGAAGGCGTCGGCGGCGCCGACGAGGCGCCTGCCAAGCTCGTGGCCCTCGAGAGGCCCCTTCACCAGCGTAGCCCGCCGCCCGGCCTCCGCCTCTGCGAGCCCGGCATCCGGCGCCGCGGCCTCCTCGGTGGAGAACACCACAACGTGCGGGTCGGCCTTGCCGAAGGCCAGGGTCAGGGCCCCGGGGGAGTAAAGGTCCTCGTTCGAAGCGTAGCCGCTCTCGGCTTCCCGGCGATAGCGGTAGTTCCTGTACCAGTAGCCCGTCTCGGCGAATTCGCCGCAGCCGAAGGCCACGTAGACCGGCGGGAGGTGCGGGACCGGTCCGGTGCAAAGCAGGTGGCCGCCGGCTCCCCCGGAAGGCTCCAAGCGCTCGACCCGTACGT
The DNA here is from genome assembly GCA_049288275.1 of bacterium. Lineage (GTDB taxonomy): Bacteria > Arandabacterota > Arandabacteria > Arandabacterales > Arandabacteraceae > JBAQHK01. The sequence goes on from JBAQHK010000292.1 coordinate 8,807, forward strand.
CGAATTCGGGTGTCTCCCTGAGGAGGCCGTGGTGGTCCCGGAAGGCCAAGAGAGGCCTGATCTCAAGCTTGACCCTGTCCCGAGGCGGGCCCCCGGGCAGCGGCTCTATCGAATAGGTGAGGCATGTGGTGTTGTGGCCGTGGACCATGAAGATCCGCTTGCGGAGTATCACACCGCCGGCCTGGTAGACCAAGGTGGGGAAGGGGTCGAGCCGGAATTCCTCGAGATACCGGAAGCCGTCGGGGTAGACCGTGTCCTGGTACTCGCTGGCCGCGAGTTCGAACCTGGAATCCCCCACGATCAGAGCCTCGTCCACTCTGGAGACCAGGAGCGCTCGATCGACGGGCGGCCTCAGGGCCGCGACAAGCAAGCCGTGGTACTTGCGGGTGTTTATGCCGAGCACCGTTGAGGACGCGTAACCACCCAGCCCGTTGGTCTCGAGCCATTCACGCTCGAGCGCCGACTCCAAGTCCTGCAGGTCCTTGTGGCCTATTGCGATCATCGCAGGTCAACCCTCGAGGGAGAGCAGGAACCTGGTGATCCTGTTGGCTTCCTCTTGGCTGATCCAACTGGTGTCCTTCTGACGCATGGCCTCAACCGTCTGCTGCCACTGCTCGGGGGTCTTCCTGGCGGCCAGCGACTTGTCCAGCCGGTGGCACTTGGAGCACTTGACGACGAAGAGCTCCTTCTCGAAGGACAGGTCTTCGCCGAGCCGCGGCTGGGTCTCCCCCGGCACCTGACCGATCGACCTCACGAGCGAGAAGCCGCCCGAGGTGGCGAAGATCAGGAAGACCAGCGCAAACATGACGCTGCCCACGGCGAAGAGCTTGCTCCTGAGTTCGGGGTACTTCTCTATGATCAGCACCTTGAGCACAACCGCGGGGATGAACATCACGGCGAACGCGAAATGGATCGCCGCCCTGGGTCCCAGGTCCCCGGCGCGGCGCACATCGATCACTATGCACATCACAGCGACCACGATGTAGAGGACTACGGCCAGCCCGCCGGAGGCCCGATGGACGATCCTCAGGGCCTTGGCGTGGGGCGAGCTGGGCGCCCCCAACAGGTGCAGCATGGTTACGAATGCCAGGACCGACAGCACGAAGAACAGGGTCCCGGCCAGTATCTGGAGACCTATTACCGACATTTCACACTCCTGAATTGAGGTGGAGACTCCGACAACGAGCCTGAGGGTAGCAGGAGGGGGAGGCCGGTGTCAACGCCAATCCGGTTCCCCGGCCGACGGCCTATTTCACTATGTGGAGCCAGTCGGAGAAGATGAATTGGAAGCGCCCTATCAACAGGCTGATTCTGCCCATCACGTTGTAGCCGAAGGTGGCGCCGAAGCCGATCATCAGGAAGGTTATGCCTACCTTGGAGATGCCCCGGATCGCCCCCTTGTGCTCCACCGAGAAGTAGAAGTAGATCAGGGTAGAGACCACCCCGACCAGCAGGATGGTCAAAGACACGGCCTGAACCGGCGGCACGCCGAGCGGGTTGAACATCGTGCTCTCCGCCTGCTGCAGGATTCTGACCTGAACGTACGAGGGTACCACGTAGCCGGCCCAGGCGGCCACGTAGAAGGCGACGGGATAGCGCGACACCCACTCGGTCCGCCGCCACAGCCTGGCGAACATCATCAGCCCCAGGATGCCGCCGAAGATCAACCACCATTGCCCGTCGCCGACCGGGACCACCAGCTTCTTGTAGGCGGCCGAGAAGAAGTACTGCACCAGGTAGTACCCGGCCGAGACCCCGACCAGGAGGTGTTCGGCGAACTTGAAGAAGGGATTGTCCTTGTAGAGGAAAGAGAAGATGGCCAGCGTCAGTATGCCCGCCACCCATATTCCCAGAGTGCCGCTCATCACTTGGTTCCCGCCGGCCTGGCTCCAGCCAGACGCTTTGCTCTTCGCGATAGGAAGTAGCCGAGATTGCCCACGATGATGAAGACCACCATCAGGCTGTGGGCGACCGACTGAGCGTCCATGCCCCTGACGCCCATGGCGGGCTTGCCTATCATCTTCTCGTACTCGGCCGCGCCCTTGAGGCCCCCCAGAAAACCGAGTATCTGGTGCGCCTGGTAGTAGGGATAGATCGAAATCGCCTGGATCGCAGTGTTGCCCGAGATCACCTTGGCCCCGTAACGCCCCCCCGCCCAGATCGCCCAGTACTCCGACAGGGCGCTGCCCGATATCGACACTATAAGGCCAATGTCCCGGTAGGTCTCCACGCGCTGCATCAAGGGGATCTCGCCGGTGCTCCTGCCGTGCTGATCCGTGGGATAGGTGGCCTTGAAACTCTCGCCCAGCCTGAGGATGGTCCCCGACCAATCGGGGTTGTACCCCAGGAAGACGTAGTCCTCGCCGTAGGTCTTGCCGTAGGCTGATGCGGCGTTGGCCAGGACGCGCTCCGCTATGCCGATACAGCCGGCGTAGGTTGTAAGGGAGACCACTTTGAGATCCTTGGAGAAGGCGTGATTCATCGCCGCGATCGCCATGGGGTCCACCTCGGCCATCACGTCGCCCTCGTAGTCGAAGCTCAAGAGAATCACGTCACCCGGCTTGAGGGCCTCCATCTCCCGGTAGAATCTCATGGTCTCCTCGGAGACCTGGACCGGTATGCCTATGGGCAGCAGCAGCGGGATCGCAACCGCAAGGCCGATCGAAAGGAAGACGATCCGCCTGTCGATTGACATCAGCCGATCATAGAAGGCCATCGCGTTGCCTCAGCTTACCTCAGTCGGTCTTGCCCAGGTACGTCTGCTCTATACCAAGTAATATCTTTATCGCCGTCGCGGTCATGCCCAGGCCAACCCCGATCATGATTCCCCGCTTGGCGGCCAGGTTGGGAACGTTCAATACCCAGTCGGATATCTGGACCAGTGAAACGTGGTGGCCGAAGACGTCGCCGGCAATGTAAGAGCCTATGGACACACGGCCGAGCATCACCAGGCATCCGGCTATCAAGAGCAGGGTCGCCTGAAAGCTGCGCGCCCTGAAGGCCCGGTAGGACGCCGACGCCACGAAGAAGGCCAAGAGCGAGAACATGGTGGACTGCATCGGCACCTGGACGTAATCGAAGAGCCAGGGATAGGGTCCGGTTGCGGTCTTCCAGATCGCGGCCGCGCCCACGGTCGCCGCCAGCCCGGCCAGGGCGACGTAGCTGTAAGGCCAGTTCTCCTGCTTGCGCTCGATCTTCCGGCTGTGGTACCTGATCAGGCTCCAGGTGCCCAGGATGTACGTGAAGCCAAGCACCACCTGCTTCCAGTCAAGGAAGAGGTTGTAGACGCTCAAGAGCCGCGGCCAGGGTGTGAAGAACTGAATCATCATGAGCATCCCCACGATGAAGGCTACTATGATGGGGCCCTGACTCTTCACTTGGTGCTCCCTGTGCTTGCCGTGCTCATCGTTCTCACTCTTCTTACTTGAACATCGCTCTGAATGCCTGCGCTGCCTCAGGGCTCACAGCCGACAGCACTATGCCCACGATCATGGCGGCTATCAGCACCACCTTGGCGTAATCCTGGCTTTTCAGGGTTCCCAGCACCAGCGGCTGCCGCGAGAGATAGACGGCCCCCGCGTAGAGCTCCTCGCCTATCAGAGTGTAGTCGCACGACGTTATGAAGAAGGGCAGCTGGGCGTCCGAGTCGGTGCCGGCAATCTGGATGGCTCCGGTGGAGTTGCCGGTCTCCGCAAGCACCAGGGACTCGGCGTAGAAGTGGCCGATGAAGAAATTGGTGGCCGGTCTCTCCCTTATCATCAGGCCCGCGACCGCCGCCGCGAAGCCGAACTGGCTGTAAGTCACGTAGAAGATGTCCTCCTCGCGGTAGAGGTGGGGCTTGCCGACGGCGGAGTAGGACTCCCTCACGACTTGCTGCGCCACGGCCATCACGATGGGATCGCGGTTGGGTACCATCAGCCGGGTCTCGTACTCGCCGGCCTTCTTGGCCACCTGCCCCAGGATGTCTATCGCGGCGACTGTGGCGACCTCGTCCATGGGATCGAGCCCGGGCACGTAGAGAATCGGGCGGCCCATCTCGGTGGAGCGCCCCACGGCCTCCTCCACGGCCTCCAGGCCGGCTATTTTCCTGACGAAGAGCTTGGCGCCCTGGCGCGCCCGGGCGACAAGCCACAGAATCACTGCTATGAAGAGGGCCACGGCCACAAGGATGTTGATCCGGTCGGTGCTGAGGATCTGCTTCCGGGGCGCCTGCGGCGCCGTGGGAGCGGAGGCAAAGTCGCCCGACGGGGTCTTGGTGATGAGGGCGTAGGCGTAGCGGCTGCGCGGACTGAGTCCGGCATCGGCGAACGAGGTGTCGTTGGGGGCCGGGGTCGAGATCTTCTCCCAACCGCCGGCAGCCAGCGCCTCGGCAAGCGGCCGACCTTCGCCCGGCTCCGGGATCGCGGCGCTCCGGCCCGGCTCCACAGCGCGACGCCACAGCTCGTAGCCCTCGACCGACTCCGGGGGAGCGGCCGCGGTCCAGGCTACCGTTAGCCCCGTGCCCCAATCGTTGGGCGTGTCGCTCACCGAAGCCTGGGGAAGGGTAATCGCGCCGGCAACCGCGCAAGTGAGTCCAAGCAGGGTCACTGCGCTCGCAAGGGAGAGCGCGCGGCGACTGACGACTCGGTACCGCGCCGGAATGTACATGGGGGGATTCTAGCACAAGGGCCGGCCTGAGTAAATCGGAAGTTGCGCGCCGAGGTTGCCTGCCAAAGGCGAGATTGCCAAGCCCGGGCGGCGGTAGTAGTATTAGCCCTGAGAAAGGCGGAGGCGATGGGCGGCACCACTTCCAAGGGCAAGGCAGCGACGGCGAAGCGCCAGCGATTCGAAGGGCCGTTTCTCTTCTGCGACTACTGGGCGAGCGTCTTGAACCTCAGGGACATCGTCAACCTCCGGGCGTTGAGCGCGACCGGGCTGTCGCTGGAGGTCTTCAGGAAGATCCTCAATCGGCCGGCTGCGGGGTTACACCGGCTGGGCTTCTACATAATAGGGTCGCTGGTTGCGCCATGGCTGGCGCTGTGGCGGCTGGTGGCCAGGACCGTGCGGCCGGGGGCGAGGGTGCCCGAGACCATCTACGACCGGGACGAGATGCGGAACCTCTTGGCGGAGTACGCCCTGCGGGTGGCCCCCAAGCCGGGCGGGCTTGCCGACCTTTACGCGAGCGGCAAGCAGATCGCCTCGGACGTGATCAATCCGCTGAAGCTCGCGGCCTCCTCCAGCATGTTCCTCGCCAGGTACAAGGTCTTCCTGGCGTCCGCGATGGCCCTGGGCTACGGCGCCTTCGTCAACTACTTCTCGCGGCTGCTGCACGCCGAGAACGTTCTCCTGCCCTATCTGGGAGTGCTCTTCTATCCTATAGTGCTGGTGATTCTGTGGTTGATGTTCGACGACATTCTCACCGCCTCGGTGGCGCCGCTTCCGGTCATAGCCATCAGGATCATCATCCGGGGCAGCCACGGTTTCGAGGGTTTCGTGGTGGCGGTGGTGTGCACGGCTCTGGTGCTCTATCTGGCGGAGTGGTTCCTCATCCCGAGGTCGCTGCCACCGGCCCTGTACTTCTATGTCAACGACGAGACCTCACCGAACTTCCCCTACAAGCCGGGGCACCAACCCTACTGGCTCAAGGGCAAGCAATACTGGGTGTGGAGGTTCGTCACTTTGGCGCCGGCGGAGCTCTTGAAGTTCTGGGAGAAGGACTGGGAACGGCTGGAGATCTGGGTCAAGGCCGACGGGGAGGAGCGGGGCAAGATCGAGTATGTGGTCACCGACGTTCACTACCGGGAACTGTGGTTCAAGTACGAGAATCTTGTTGGCCGCAGAGCCATAGACTATCACGCGGCGATCCTCAAACGACACCGGGAGCGGGACGAGGCGCTGACCTGGGTGGTGGACATGGACATGGATCTGGTGTTTCATTCACCCACGGTGCGGGGCATCTACGCCGCCTCGGGCAGGCGGCTCTCGGTCGGGCGGCGCGTGGCAGCGCTCTTCAGCATCATCTTCCGCAAGAAGCACTCGGAGAGCCCGGATCAGTATATGCGGCGCTTGGAGGTGCTTGAGATCGCAGGCGATCCCTTCCTCGAGGACATACCCGAGCACTTCCGGGCGGTGGTGACGCGACGGCTCTTGAGCTCGCCCTGGAGCTACTGGAGATTCCCGAGAGGGGTGAAGTCGGCGCGCAACTTCTCCGTCTACGAAGGCCGGAGCACCTTGGAGTTCGAGCCGGAGCTGGCCTCCGATCCCAAGTACCAGATAAAGCAGCCGTTGGAGCAGTCACAGCAGACGTCTGCGTGATCCTGCCAGGAGTGGCCCGCTCGGACGCCCTGTCGCTATCCGGGCTAGTCCGGAGTGACCTTGTAGGCTATGTCCCCGGGCCGCGTGCGCTCCTTGACCAGTATGCCGACGTCGTCGCCGGTCTTGGCCTCGGTCACAGCCGCGTTACTTACCTGCATGGAATCCACCGTCTGAGTGAAGTCGGTGGTGTGCCCCTTCAGACGGATGGTGTCCCCGACCTTCAAGGGGCCGGCCGTGACCACAATGGCTGCGACGCTGGGCTTCGCGAAGAACTTGACCACTTCTCCAATCTTCACTTCAGCCATACGCAACCTCCTTGGCCGCCAGAATATAACCGGCGCGTCCACCCGTCAAACTAATATTCGCGAATCCCTGCAGCATCCCCGCAACCAAACCGGCTGCGGCGCATCGAATCAATTTAGGAAGGGGCAAAGGCTCCTTCCCCTGTGGTCCTGTGGATGGGTGGGGTCTCTTGCTGGATAGGAGCGTCCCAGCGAGCTTCCGTGCCAAGCTCGCGATCAGAGGCCCCACCCAAAACTTTACCCCTACGCGAAGCTGCCCCGGTCCGCCCTGGAGGGCACGCCGCCCGACTCGCCCAATATTCAGTTGAAAGATCGTTCGGCCCACGCTTAATGTCTTGCCATGACACCTCACCGAGGCTTTGCCCCGATCGCGGTAACCGCGGCTCTGCTTGCCGCTGCTCTGCTTGCGGCATGGTCCGCGACCGTCCAGCCGGAGCCCGCCGACCAGATCAGGGCGGTGTGGGTCACAAGGTGGGCCTTCAAGTCGCCGGACGACGTGAAGAACCTGTTTGACAGGCTCTCCGGACTCGGCGTCAACACGGTCTTCTTTCAGGTCCGCGGTGCCGGGGATGCCTTCTATCGGTCGTCCCACGAGCCCTGGTCGGCGACCCTGTCCGGCAGCCTGGGGCGGGACCCGGGTTGGGATCCTCTCCGGGTCGCGGTGAGGGAGGGGCACAGGCGCGGGCTCGACGTCCACGCCTGGGTGAACGTCTTCACCGCCTGGCAGGTGACCGATTCGGGCGACCCACCGCCGGTGACCGAACCGCTTCATCCCCTGGCCGCCCACCCCGAGTGGGTTTGCCGGGACAGGACCGGCAGACCGATGTCGCTCAAGAAGTCCGAGACCGCGGACAACTACGCCTTCTTCAGTCCCACGCGCGCGGACGTCGGCCGTTACATCACTCAGGTCCTGAGCGAACTGGTGGGCAAGTACAACGTGGACGGTCTGCACCTGGACTACGTGAGGTTCCCGGACTCCTCTTATTCCTACGACAAGGAGTCGCGCATAGCCTATCTCAAGGACACTGTCGACGACGAGATGTCGTTTGCAGCCTGGCGCAGGGAGCGGCTGACCGAGTTCGTCGGGCAGTTGGGGCGGTCGGTGAAGAAGGTGCGACCGGAGGTGGCCGTCTCCGCGGCGGTGTGGCAGATAATAGACGCCGGCCGGACAAGCTACTATCAGGATGGGGTGGAGTGGTTGAGGAGGGGATACGTGGACTTCCTGGTTCCCATGATCTATACCCCCAGCGCGGCCACTTTCGAGAGCCGCCTCACGGCCTATGCGGATTCGGTCGGCGGCGCCAACGTGGTCGCCGGCCTGGGAGCCTACATGGAAGGCTTCAACGGCGAAACCCTGGTCGCCGAGCTTGAGGCTGCCAGGCGGGTCCGCGCCAGGGGAGTCTGCATCTTCAACAGCGACTACGCTCTCGCCTACGCGGATTCGCTCGGGGCGTTCTTCGGCGGCGACGGTGAGGGCGGGGGCCCCTAGTGCGGCGCGCTCCCACCTGCAAGCCGGATGTGGACGAGGCCCTGCTCGCCGTTGATGGCGGAGGTTCCAAGGCCAGGGCAGTCCTTGAGTTCCAAGGCCGCCTCGCCGCACGCGCGCTTTGCAGGGGCATCAATCCCAGGGACATAGTCCCGCTCGAGTTCGAGCGCCGCCTGCGCTCCCTGCTTGGTCCGCTGTTCGCGTGGCTCGAGGCGTCCTCGCCCGGCCGGCCGGTCGAGGTCTCGGCCTGCGTGGCGCTCGCCGGAGTCGGCATGCCTTCGGCGAGACACCGATGTGAGACCGCCGCCCGCCGGACGATCGAGCGCCACGGGATCTGCCGGCGCCTGGTTCTGCTGACCGACGCCGGCGCGCTCGTTGAGGCCCGCCTTAGCCAGCGGGACGGCGTGGTACTGATCGCGGGCACCGGGAGCATCGCGCTCGCGGTCAAGCACCGGCGGGGGAGAAGCGGCGGGGTGGGATCGGGGCGGACGCAGGTGGCCAGGGCGGGGGGCCGTGGAGGGTTCGCCGATCGCGGAAGCGGCGTCGCCATAGGGATGGGACTGGTCGAGTCCGCGGTAGGGGTGCGGAGCGAAACGGTTCCGGAAGGCCTCCTGCTTCGGGGGCTATACGCGCGCCGGGGCCACAGCCTCGAGAGTGTGGCCCGGGCCTTCCTGCGACAGGCGCGGCCGTGGGAGAGGGCGAGGATTTCAGCGGTCGCTCCGATTTTGATCGAGGCCTGCTTCAAGAAGGATCCCGCCGCGATGGCGATCGTCGAGCGGGCGGCCGCCGACCTGGCCAAGCTCGCGGCTGCGGCTGCCGAGCGGGCAGGGCTTCGAGGTCGTTTCGAGGTTCATCTTTCGGGCGGGCTCTTCGCAAGCCGGCCCTTCAGCCGGCTTGTTGCGTCCAGCTTGCGACGCGCCCTGCCGGGCGCCCGTGTGCGCATGGTCCGCGAGCCCGTGCTCGAGGTGCTAGGCTTGGCCCGCCGCTGGCAGACCCGCCGCCAGGTGGCCCGTCGGCCGCCGGCTAGATAAGCAGCTTGCCGTTCTTTATGAGATCCCTGCCGTCAAGCGTGAGCGTAGGGTCCTTGATGATGAGGTCGAGGTGGCTCGGCACCGAGACCCTGCCCCCCATCGAGATGTTGTCTCCCAGGGCGATGTGGACCGTGCCCATCACCTTCTCGTCCTCGAGGATGCTGCCGGTGAGCGTGGCAGCATGGTTGGTGCCGATCCCCAGCTCCGCTATGTTGCGCGCCTCCTGACCGAACTTGGAGATCAGGGCCAGCAGCGCCTCGGCACCTCGCCCGCCTTCGATCTTCGTTGCGAAGCCGCCGGCCACCTCTATGCGAATTGGCTCGCTCACCACGCCAACGCCCGCGCACGATCCGTCAATCACCATCACTCCCTCGGCCGAGCCCTCGATCGGGGCAAGATAGCCTTCGCCGGCCGGCAGGTTGGAGAAGGCGCCGGCGGCGGTCACGATACCCGTGTCCTCGTGGCAGGCGCGGCCCTTGATCGACATGGTGATGTCGGTGCCGAGCGCGGTGGTCACTCTGGCGGTGGCCTTGCCGGTTACGGCAGCGGCCACGCGCCGCGTGCGCTCCTCGATCTGCCTGTAGTCTGCGCGCAGCGTGCGCTTCATTGAATCCTCGGTGATCCCCGGCAGGGTGGCTCCGCGCGCTCCCCTGGCGCAGGCCTGCCTTCGGGCGTCGGTGTGGCTCAACGACCTGCTTGTGGGGATCACGAAGACGTCGCAGGCTCCCAGGAGTGCCGCCACAGCCTTGGGCGGCTCCTCGCCGTTGGTCTGGCGCGGCATGATCTCGCAGAAGATCGCGTCCGTGCCAAGCTCGCGCGCTACCTGCCAGAAGGCCTGCCCCACTCTGCGCAGGGGTTCGTCGCAGATCACGACCACGTTCTCGCCGTGCCTGACGGCCATGCAATCGGTCAGGGCGACCCGGGCCGCCTCCATCAATTGCTGCATCTCATGGTCTCCTTGTTATCCCTGTTGCCGTTTGCGTCTCAGTGCGACATAGATCATCAGGGCGATGGCCGTCGCGAACACCAGCAGCGACACGGCCGAGCTTTCCAGGATCTTGATAGGCAACCTGCTCTCGCCGGCGTCGTTCTTGCCGAAGCCCACCAGCAGGAAGGCTATGATGATCGCAGCCACGGCCTCGCCGGCAATGAGGCCGGAGCCGAAGAGGATGCCGCGATGCTCCACGTCGGCGGCATCGGCGCGCCTTGCCGCATAGCGCTTCACCACCATGCTCACGAGGCCGCCTATGAGGATCGAAACCGACAGCCCCAGCGGCAAGTAGATTCCCACAGCGAGCGGCATCACGTAAGCGCGGAAGCCGGCCTGCCGCCGCCGGAGCACCTCATCAATCGCCAGGATCACGGCCCCTATTAGAAGTCCGAGGCCCACCATGATCCAGGGCATGGGCTTGTCGGTAAACATCGAGGTGGAGATGTTGGCGAAGAGCTGGGCCTGCGGGGCGGCGAGCGCCTTGGGCTCGCCGGTGCCTATGCCGTAGGCCTTCATGAGCAGGGTCAGAACCGGCGCGATCACCAGGGCGGGGACCGTGGCGCCGATCACCTCGCCCCATTGCTGGCGCCTGGGCGTCGCTCCGAGGAAGTAGCCGGTCTTGAGGTCCTGGGAAATGTCTCCGGCGGTCGAGGCCGCGCAGCAGACCACACCGGCCACGCCCAGCGAGGCCAGGATTCCCTGCGAGCCCTTCATGCCGAAAAGCAGCAGTACGCCGGAGGCGAACAGGATGGCGCAAATGGTCATCCCCGAGACCGGGCTGTTGGAGCTGCCCACCAGCCCCACCAGGTAGCTTGCGACCGCGACGAAGAAGAAGCTGGCTACCACCATCACCACGGTGGAAACCGCGGTCACCGCCACCGAGTGGGTGAGGTACATGTAGACCCCGAAGATTCCCACGATCGCGGCGAGAATGATGGGGATGATGGCCTTCTGGCTCATGTCCTGGTCCGTTCTAAGCACCGAGCCGCTCCCGGCGTGCCGCTGCCCGTAGAGCGCTGCCTGCAGGCTCTTGCCTATCGCGCCCCTCATCCTCGCTATCGAGGCCAGCCCTCCGACCACCATCGCGCCTATGCCCATGAAGCGGATCTGATTTCTCCATATGTCGTTGGTGGCTGCGAGGAGGTCGGCGTCCGCAGCAACGCCGTGGGCCGCGGTGTAGATGGGCATGGCCACGAACCAGGCAATCGCCCCGCCGAGGAAGACCAGCACCCCTATGTTGAGCCCCACCACGTAGCCCACGCCCAGCAAGAGCACCGACATGTCCGAGCCGAAGTAGAAGACGCTCTTGCCGACCCGGACCGCGCCCTCGACGGTCTCCTTGACGATCTCGAAGGCCCCGACCAGGGCCTTGAAGATCATTCCCACGCCCATGGCGGAAAAGACGTAAGCCGCCCCGCTGCCTCCGGTCTCCCCGGCCTCCAGGACCTTGGCGCACGCGAAGCCCTCGGGGTAGACCAGCTCCCGTTCCTCGATTATCAGGTTGCGCCTGAGGGGTATCATGAAGAGCACGCCCAACAGCCCGCCGCACATAGCGATCAGGGTGGTGGGCCAGAACTTGAAGTCGGTCCACACGCCCGTCAAGACCAGAGCCGGAATGGTGAAGATGATGCCGGCCGCCAGCGATTCGCCCGAGGATGCGATGGTCTGGACCATGTTGTTCTCGAGGATGGTGCCCCTCTTCAAGATGCCCCGCAGGATGCCCATCGAGATCACCGCGGCAGGGATCGAGGCCGACGCTGTCATGCCGGCGTAGAGGCCCGCGTAGGTGTTGGCCGCGGCCATCACCACTGCCAGCACCGTCCCGAGGAGCACCGAGGTGACGGTCCACTCCTTCATCGAGGCTTCGGGCGGAACGAACGGCTTGAATTTCTGCGCTTCTGCCATGTGGTCCTCCTGTCGGCGTCACAGGGTCAGCGTGACGATGTTGCGGCAAGCATACAACTGCCGGGGATATGACGCAAGCACTCTTGACCGCGGGGGTGATCGGCGACAGGACCCTCCGCGACGGAGGCTCGGTCGGGGATTGTGCTCCGGCTCAGAACCCCATTCGCCTCCGCATCAATCCCCTTCCGTCGCCTCTCTGTACAGGGCGTCGAGGAAGGGCCGATTGCCCGTAGCGAATATCAGTTCTCTGAGCGAAGGGCTTCGGCCCGACGATGGCGCCAAGCACCGGGGCGACGAAACGGGGAAGAGCGCGAAGTGAATATCAGTACTCTGAACGAAGCGCCTTCCCCGCGAGGAGCCCGAGGTTGAGCCGGAGCTAGCTGGCCTTGGCGATTGCCTCTTTGAGGGTCAGGCCGAGCCGCTTGATGCCTTCCCGTATCTGATCCGGCCCGTCGTAGGAGAAGTTCAGCCTCATGGTGTTGTGGCCGCCGCCGTGAGGGAAGAACGGCGAGCCCGGCACGAAGGCGACCTTGCGCTTGATCGCCTCCTTCAAGAGCTCGGCGGTGTCTATGGACTCGGGAGCGGTGACCCACAGGAAGAGCCCGCCCTCGGGCTTGGTCCACCTTACGCCCTCGGGGAAGTACTTCTCCATGGCGTCGGTCATGACGTGGCGGCGCTCACCGTAGACCTTCCTTATCAGCTTGGCATGCTCGGGAAGCACGCCGCGGCGCATCACATCGTGAACTATCATCTGGATGAAGGTGCTGGTATGGAGATCGGTGGCCTGCTTGGCCTGCACCAGCTTGGAGATCAGGATCTCCGGTCCCACCACCCATCCCAGCCTCAGGCCGGGAGCGAGGATCTTGGAG
>JBAQHK010000293.1:0-4580 GCA_049288275.1 bacterium
AATCAGGACCGCCGGTGTGGAGATGGGCAAGAAGCAGTTCGGATCGGACATCAAGTTTCTCTTGAAGCTCTGGAAGAAGATCACCAAGCGGGCGCAGAAGGCCAAGACCCCGAGCCTGGTCCACAAGGACATGGAGATCATCACCAGGCTTGTCAGGGACATCTTCACCGAGGACGTGACCCGGATCGTGGTGGACTCCAAGAAGGAGCACAAGGAGATCCTGTCCTACCTGCGGTCTGCGGCGCCCGACCTGCGCTCCAGGGTGCACCTGTACAAGGAAGAGACGCCGATATTCGACGCCTACGAGATCGAGAAGGAGACCGAGCGGATCCTCAACCGGATTATCCCCCTGAAGAAGGGCGGCTTCATATCCATTGATCACACCGAGGCCCTGGTGGCCATCGACGTGAACACAGGCAGGTACAAGGGAGCCAAGGATCAGGAGGAGACCGCACTGAGGACCAACCTGCAGGCGGCCGGTGAGGTAGCCCGGCAGCTGAGGTTGAGGGACCTGGGCGGCATCATCGTGATAGACTTCATAGACATGGAGCTTGAGGAGAACCGCAGAAAGCTCCTCGAGGAGCTTCGCGCGGGCTTGAGGCGCGACAGGTCGCGGACCAAGACCCTGCGGGTGAGCGAGATGGGTCTGGTGGAGATGACCCGCCAGAGGGTGCGCCCGAGCCTGGGGCAGATGATGAGCGAGACCTGCCCGGTCTGCGGCGGCTCCGGCCGCGTGATGTCCCTGGACTCCATAGAGATGCGCTTGGAGAGGGGCCTCAAGCGGCTCAGGGCCAGGGTCGCCGAGAAGCACGTCGAGATCTACTTGAGCCCGGAGGTGGCCTTCCACATGCTCTCGGAGAGGTCGCGCCGGGTGATGAGGCTGGAGAAGCAGTTCAACATGGAAATCGACGTCAAGGACGATCCCGGACTGAAGCGCACCGACGTTGTGGTGCGGTCCTCCAGGAGCGGGGAAGACCTGTCGCCGCTGGTGGATGCCTGAGCGGAAACATATAACTTGACAGCGTTGTTTGCGTATGTTAATTATCAGGCTTGTGAAGCACCTGCTTTCTTGACAACCCGGATTGCGTGATTAACCCGGAGACTGAGATGTACGCAGTGATTGATGTTGGCGGCAGGCAGATCAAGGTATCGCCCGAAGACGTCGTCCGAGTCCCGCTGATGCGTGCCGAGGTCGGGTCGTCGGTGACCTTCGACCGAGTGTACGCGATGAGGACCGACGATGACTTCAGGGTGGGGTCGCCGGCGGTCGAGGGCGCAAAGGTAGTGGCCACGGTTGTGGGCCACGGCAAGGCCGACAAGGAACTGATTTTCAAGTACAGACGTCGCAAGTTCTACCGCAGGAAGAGAGGTCACAGACAGCGGTTTACCGAGGTCAAGATCTCTCAGATCGTGGGCTGAGGGGGTGGAAGCTTATGGCACATAAGAAGGGCGTGGGGAGTTCGCGCAACGGCCGCGACTCCAATTCCCAACGGCTGGGCGTCAAGCGCTATTCCGGCGAACAGATCAACGCCGGCACAATCATCGTCAGGCAGAGGGGCACCAGGATCGTACCCGGAGAGAACGTCGGGATGGGGAAGGACAACACCCTCTTTGCGCTGGTGAGCGGCAAGGTGGCGTTCGAGCGAAAAGGCAGGACCAAGAAGAGAGTCAGTGTCTACGCCTAGCCGATTGTCGTTGGGCCTTGGATAGAGACGCCGGAGAACCATCTCCGGTTTCTCTTTTTTTTGTAGAGCCAGTCGCGATCACCTGAGGGGGTGAAAGCATGAGGATAAAGTGGCTTGGCCACGCCGCCTTCGTTCTGACCTCCCAGGCAGGCACAAGGGTGCTCACCGATCCATACCGTAGCGGGGCCTTCGGCGGCGCCGTGGGATACCGGCCCATAGGGGAGCGGGTGGATGTGGTCACCGTTAGTCACGATCACGAGGACCACAACTGTCTGGACGGTCTTCCGGAGGGTTACCAGACCGTCACCAAGCCCGGCAGCCACACTGCCGCGGGCCTGTCGATCACAGGAGTCAAGACCTACCACGACTGCCACCAGGGCAAGGAGCGGGGACGCAACGTGGTGTACGTGATCGAGATCGATGGAATCAGGGTGGCCCACCTGGGCGATCTGGGCCACGCGCTCTGCGGGGAGGACGCAAAGGCGCTGGGCAGGGTGGACGTCCTGCTGGTTCCGGTGGGAGGCCACTTCACCATGGAGCCCGGGGAAGCGCTTTCGGTGGTCAGGGCGCTGCGGCCTTCGGTGGTGATACCGATGCACTATAAGACGGACGTGCTCGATTTTCCTGTGAAGCCCGTCGAGGACTTCCTGTCGCTTGCCGGCGGTCACGAGCGACCCGGAGCGTCGGAAGTGGAGATCAAGAAGGACGATCTCGGCGGGCAGCGTACGGTGGTGCTTGAACACGCCTTGTAGGCGAAACGCGTAAGAGCGGAGGGAGGGTATGAGGGAAGTCAACGTCAAGCTGGTAAGCGATGCGGTCAAGGACCTGTCGATTTCAACCAATTGCATCCTGGGCGACGAAGAGGTGGCCTACATCAAGAAGATGGTCAACGTCGAGGAGTCGCCCACGGGCAAAGAGATTCTGGACATGCTGCTCGAGAACGCCCGCATCGCGCGCGACGAGATGATACCTATCTGCCAGGACACCGGTTTCACGGTGATCTTCCTGGAAGTCGGGCAGGAGGTGCACTTCACCGGTGGGGACATCAACGAGGCCCTCGCCGACGGTGTGAGGCGAGGCTACACCGACGGCTTCCTGAGGAAGTCCATTCTGTCCGATCCGATAAAGCGCAACAACACCGGCGACAACACGCCCCCGGTGGTCCACCTGACGATCGTGCCCGGCGACAAGGTCAAGGTGACGCTTGCTCCCAAGGGCGGCGGCAGCGAGAACATGAGCGGCGTCAAGATGCTCAAACCCTCCGACGGAATCGAGGGGGTCAAGAACTTCGTGGTCGAGCGGGTGGACGCTTCGGGCGGCAACCCGTGCCCTCCGATAGTGGTGGGGGTGGGCATCGGCGGGACCTTCGAGAAGTGCGCCTATCTGGCAAAGAAGGCCTTGCTGCGTCCTCTGGGCGGCCGCCACCCCGATCCCTTCTACGCCGAGGTGGAGGAGGAGCTGCTGAGGCGGGTCAACGCCACCGGGATCGGTCCCCAGGGGCTCGGTGGCAGGGTGACCGCCCTGGACGTCCACATCGAAACTTACCCTTGTCACATAGCCTCTCTGCCCTGCGCGGTGAACCTCAATTGCCACGCATCCCGGCACGGGCAGAGGGTAATATAGGAGATCGGGAGACAAGCATGGCACAGATAAAGACGTTGAAGACGCCCTTGACCAACGATGACCTCAAAGATCTGCACGTCGGCGACAAGGTGGTGCTCTCCGGCCCGATCTACTCGGCCAGGGACGCCGCTCACAAGCGCATAGTGGAGCTGATAGACAAGAATCAGAAGCTCCCCTTTGAGCTGCAGGGGGCGGCGGTCTACTACGTGGGTCCTTCCCCGGCCAAACCGGGCTACGCGATAGGCTCGGCGGGGCCCACTACGTCGGGCCGCATGGACGCTTACGCTCCGCTCTTGATAAGCAAGGGCCTCAAGGGGATGATAGGCAAGGGGCCTCGCTCCAAGGAGGTCAAGGACGCGATGAAGCAGCACGGGGCGGTCTATTTCGCGGCGGTGGGCGGCGCCGGAGCCCTGATCTCCAAGTCCATCACGTCCTCGGAAGTGGTGGCCTATCCCGAGCTCGGGGCCGAGGCCATACGCCTGATGGAGGTCAAGGACCTGCCGCTGATAGTGGCGATAGACATGTTCGGCAACGACCTGTACCAGACCGGCAAGGAGGCCTACAGGAAGAGTGCCTGAGCAGGACCGCATAATAGGCGTGATTCCGGCTCGATATCAGTCGACGCGATTCCCCGGCAAGCCCCTGGCCAGCATAGCGGGCAGGCCGATGATAGTGCGCGTCTTGGAGGCGGCGTCGCGGGCGCGTCTGGTCTCCCGGGTGGTTGTGGCCACCGATGACCCGCGGATAGCCCGTGTGGTGGAGGAGGCGGGCGGTGAGGCACTGATCACCGCTGCCGGGCACCGGTCGGGCACCGACAGGGTCGCGGAGGTCGCCGGGCGCATCGAGGCTCCCTACTACATAAACATCCAGGGAGACGAGCCGCTGATGGATCCCGACGCGGTGGATGGCGTGGCCGAGGCCCTGATTGCCGGGGCGGAGATGGCGACCTGCGCCACGAGAATAGCCACAAGGAACGATCTTTTCGATCAGAACGTGGTCAAGGTTGTCTTGGACTCGGAAGGCCACGCTCTGTATTTCTCCCGCCACGCGATTCCGTTTCCCAGGAAGTACCTGGACCTGGGCTCCGACGTGGACCTCGGGGCCTCCACCTACCTGCGACACCTGGGAACTTACGGATACAGCCGCCGGACGCTGGCGGCTTTCGCCGAGGCGGCCCCTTGCGAGATGGAAGAGCTGGAGTCGCTCGAGCAACTCAGGGCCCTCTTTCTGGGGATCAGGATCAAGGTTCAGGTGGTGGAGTCCGCTGGGCCC
>JBAQHK010000294.1:0-7414 GCA_049288275.1 bacterium
CTGCCCATACCGTTCGATGCGAAATACTCTCAGGCCGCTGTCGTGTTCACATCTTCTCGGTGGCACATTCATCTCAGGATATCAATTGATTATTGTGATTGCAATAGATTAGTGGTGGGTTTGTGCGGCAAGGTGAGACTTATACGAAGTTGGGTGATGCCTCGCTCGTCCCCCGTCACCGTTTGGAACGGCAAGTCAGCTGTCGAAGGCTCGTGCCCGCTGAGCGGCGCGAACGGACCCCTCACCTATAAAGCGCCTTCACTGCGCCCCAAGTTGCGGGCTCGGTGGCCAGGTCGCAGGGGGCGCATCCGGCGTCGAAGGCGCCCAGGCGGCCCGCAGGGGATGAGAGGGCCGGGGAGTCCGCGCACAGGGTGAAGTCGCCCGCGTTGGCGTCGCAGAAGAGGGGATCGCCGACGATCGCAGTCCCCGGGAGAACCGAGCACTCGTACCTGGGTTGCTGGACGTCCCAGAAGAGGTTAGTGCCCATCACGGGAGTGGATTCGGGGTATCGGTAATCCCACTGGCAGAAGACGCCCCAGGTGGTCCCGACGATCACGTTCAAGTCGATAATCGGCGAGCCGCCGAGCACCCAGATGGTGGCGCTGTCGTGGGTGCCGCCGCCATAGAAGGTGTTTCTCCTTATCACGGGGGAACTGTCCACGTTGAATATGGCGCCGCCCCACAGCGAGGCGGAGTTCGCCACAAAGAGGTTGTCCTCAATGTAGGAGACCGGCTCGGTCTCGCAGTGATACATCTCCAGGCCGCCTCCGTAGCAGCTGCTGTTGCCGCGGAAGATGTTCCCGCGGATGTCGGCCCGCGACTGCCAGATTATCACCCCGCCGGGCGCCTCCCAGTCGGTGTTGTTCTCGATCAGAAGATCGCTGTGGCTCATCGCGTTGATGGCGCCGCCCACGCCGTGGCATCCGCCGGGGCCGACGTTGTCCCGGAAGACGCACCCCACGACCTCGACCCTGGCCTCCTGAGTGAAGAGCCCGCCGAAGGCCAGGGCGCAGGTCACGGTCAGGCCTTCGACGCGGGCCGCCGGGTCGGTCTCTCTGACATCTACCACCACCGAGTCGTGGCAGACCACCACATCCTCCACGGGACCGTCTCCGATGAGGCAGAGCCCGCTCTTGGCGAAGATGCGCACGACCTCGCTGTAGGTGCCGCTCCGCACCAGCACGGTGTCGCCGGGGGCGGCTGCGTCCACGCCCGCCTGGATCGCCGTGAAGTCGCCACCGCAAAGCCGAATTACTGAACCTGCTCCACAAGTCAATCATACCAACATTCGCCGCGGCTGCCAGGGGTGTTCGTGCGCGGCCAGAGGCCGGGAGTGGGCCCGCCGCAGCGGCCGTGTGCCGGCTGGCGCCGCCTGGCGCCGCTTGGCTATGTTGGGCTTGCCAGGTAGGGCCGGGTGGGTTAGAGTATTGCCGAAGCTGCCGGTTGGGTATATGCCTTCAATTACCGGGCGGCGGCTGCCGAAGTAGTAGGCGGAGAACGGGAGAGGGTGAAGATCGGAATAGCTCACATACCGCACATAGACGCTTCATTCCAGTGGATCGTTAGCCCGATTGTGCCTCGCAGCTTCTCGCCTGATTTCATCAATCTTCTTGCACCGAGACGGATCGAAAGGGGATGCCGGTGACCAAGTTGACAACCAAGTGCCCTGCAGCGCCGAAGTCGACCATCAAGTCATCATCGAAGGCCACAGCCAAGTTGGGACCCAAGGCGATTGCCAAGGAGTGCTGTGATCTCGCGCTCGAGAAGAAGGCCGAGAATGTCACGCTGATCGATCTGCGATCCCTGAACGCGCCGACCGATTACTTCGTGATAGCGAGCGGCACCAGCGAACGGCAGGTGCGGGCCATCGCCGACCACGTCGTGGAGGAGATGGCCAAGCGCGGCGTGCGGGCCTGGCACGTGGAGGGCCTGAGCGCGCGCAAGTGGATTCTGATTGACTATGTCAATATTGTGGTTCACGTTTTCAACAGTGAAACCCGGCGCTTCTATTCGCTGGAGACTCTCTGGGGCGACGCGCCGTCGGAGGACGTCAAGCCCAAGACCCGTAGGACAAGCAAAGAGTGACCGTCAGGGAAGAAATCCACGAGATCTTGAAGCAAGCTCTGGCCGCGGAGTATCCTGCCCAGGCCGGCTTGAAGTTCGACGTCTACCAGCCCCGCGAGAAGACCCACGGCGACTTCGCCACCAATGCCGCGATTGTGGTGGGAAAGGCACTCAAGTCCGACCCGATGGCTGTGGCCCGGCGGCTGGCCGAGCGCGCGGGCGATCGCTCGGGGGGCGCCTCCGGGGTGGTGGAATCCGCCGAGGTCGCCAAGCCGGGCTTCATCAACCTCAAGATGGCGAGGCAGACCTACCTCAAGAAGCTCCGCGAGATCATGGCCTCCGACGAGGAGAGCTGTGGCGCGTGCAACGTGGGGCAGGGGACGCTTGCGCAGGTTGAGTTCGTGAGCGCCAACCCGACCGGGCCTCTTAATGTGGTGAGCGCCCGGGCTGCCGCCGTGGGAGACGCCCTGGTGCGGCTCCTCAGGCGCACCGGATATGAGGCGCGAAGCGAGTTCTACGTCAACGACGCCGGCACCCAGGTTCACCTCCTGGGGCTCTCGCTCGAGGCGCGCTTCCGTGAGCTCCTGGGCGAGCGGGCCGAGATCCCCGAAGGAGGATACCCAGGCGACTATCTTGTGCCGATTGCGGAGCAGGTGAAGCGTCTGGCCGACTGGGCCGACAGCCGGACTGGCGGGAGAGGCGATGCCCTGGGGGGTGGCGAGACCAGGGTGGAGTCGGAGGA
This sequence comes from bacterium, assembly GCA_049288275.1. GTDB lineage: Bacteria > Arandabacterota > Arandabacteria > Arandabacterales > Arandabacteraceae > JBAQHK01. The sequence goes on from JBAQHK010000294.1 coordinate 2,807, forward strand.
GGCGCAGGCGCAGGCGGGCCGCGAAGGGAAGACGCTCGCGACGTTTCTGTGCCGGGAAACGGACTCGGGTGAGGGAGGCCCTCCGCTTAAGGCGGGGTTGCCTGCGGCAAAGGTCTTCCTTGGAGGAGTCCCCGGCTGGCGGTTTGATTTCGGGCGCTTCGCGGTCGAGGCCATAGTGGAAGGCCAGCGCCGATCGCTCGAGGGTTTCGGCAAGGGCGCGGGTGGCGGCCTCAAGTTCGATGCCTGGGTGAGGGAGTCATCGCTCAGGGACACCCTGGGCGAGGTCGCGGAGAGGCTCGGCGCCGACGGCCGGTACGTTTGCGAAGAAGATGGAGCCCTGTGGCTCAGGGACATATCCGCGGAGGCATCAGGGGAGGGCTCCGGCGAGGCCTCGGAGAAGGCCGCCAAGGCTGAGGGTGAGCGCGGTGGCAAGGCCGCCGAAGACCGCTCCGAAGAGAAGGACCAGTGGGTGATAAGGCGGCGGACCGGGGAACCGACCTACTTCCTGGCCGACATCGCCTACCACGTTGACAAGCTCCGGCGCGGTTTCAAGCGGGTGATTGACATCTGGGGCCCGGATCATCACGGGCACGTCGCCCGAATGAAGGCCGCGATGCGCATAGCGGCCGAGGTCATGCCCGAACTCCAGGCGCCCGAGGAGTGGCTCGAGATCCTGATAGCCCAGCAAGTGAATCTGGTGCGAGCCGGCAAGCGGGTGCAGATGTCCAAGCGCGCGGGGGAGTACGTCACCCTCGACGATGTTGTCTCGGAGGTCGGGGCCGACGCGGCACGCTTCTTCTTCCTGATGCGCCGGACCAACAGCCACCTGGACTTCGATCTGGACTTGGCCAAGAAGGCCTCCGATGAGAACCCGGTCTTCTATGTTCAATACGCCAACGCCAGGATATCGAGCATCGCGAAGGTTGCGGCCGAGGCCGGGCTGATCGCGCCGGGCGGGGAAGTGGTGGGGACAGCGGCAGGGGCGGGGGCAACGGGGGGCGCCATGGCCGCCGCCGACCTCACGCTGCTTGCCACCGAAGAGGAGATCGATCTCATCAAGGGCCTTGCGGATTTCGACGAGGTGGTCAAGGCCAGCGCGTTCGCCCTGGAGCCCCACCGGATAATCGCCTACTTGATGGACCTGGCGGCGCGCTTCCACAGGTTCTATCACAAGCACCGTGTTGTCGCCGACGACCGCGCGCTCTCGACCTCGAGGCTCGCGCTGTGCCTGGCGACGCGCACGGTCCTTAGAAGCGCCCTCTCGCTCGTGGGCGTTTCGGCACCCGCCTCAATGTAGGCGGCGGAGGGAGCGATCGCGATGAAGCCAACCGGCAAGCTCGACAGAGCCTGGCTCGCGATCGTCCTGGTCTTCTGCGTCTACGCCGCTCTCTTCATCTACCGGACAAGTTTCGTCATAGGCGGCACCCGCTACTTCTCGCTCTTCGACGACGCCATGATCTCCATGACCTACGCCAGGAATTTGGCCCAGGGCCACGGCCTGGTGTGGAACGCCGGCGGCGAGCGGGTGGAGGGCTACACTAACCTCGGCTGGACGCTCTACATGGCGCTGCTTCATCTTCTTCCCGTAGCGAAAGCCAAGATGAGCCTCTTGGTGCAGGTGAGTTCCGCGGCGCTGCTACTGGCCGGCATGCTCTTCACTCGCAGGCTCGCCTCGGCGGTCTCCGGCGGCTCCCGGCTGGTGGTCATGGGCGCGGTGCTTGCGGCAGGCTTCTATCTTCCCATCGTGAGCTGGAGCCTGCAGGGCATGGAGGTGGGACTCCTGGTAGTGCTCGTCACCGCGGCCCTGTGGAAGGCCATCGGGACCGTGCGGTCGGGGAAGTTCTCGCCCTGGCCCTACGCGCTGCTTGCCTTGGCGATGGTGGCGAGACTTGACATGGCCGTGCCATTCGGTGTGATCCTGACCTTCATGCTCAAGTCCGATCCGGCAAACCGGCGCCGGCACTTGGTCTGGGGCTTGACGTGCCTGGCCGCCGGGATTGTCCCCCAGACGATCTTCCGGCTGGTCTGGTACGGCGAGTGGCTGCCCAACACCTACTATCTGAAGCTGACAGGCTATCCGCTCATCTACAGGCTGACCCGCGGCCTCTATGTTACCTTCGTCTTCATCTGGCGCTTGAACCCGGTGTTCTTCTTGGTACCGTTCGCTCTCTTGGTCCTGCGGCGCGGCGACAAGTCGCTGGGTCTGCTCTTGTGGGTCTTCGTGGGCCAGCTCGGCTACAGCGTCTACGTCGGCGGCGATGCCTGGGAGAGCTGGGGAGGGGCCAATCGTTACGTGTGTGTGGCGATGCCGTGCTTCTTTGTGCTCTTCTTCCAGGGTGCCAATGAGATCGGCCTGCGAATCAAGACCTATCTTGCCAAGTGTGGACCCGCGGGGGGAGAGGCGGCCGCCCGGCGACGCATGAGGCGCGCCGGGATCGGCCTGGTGGTCTTGAGCCTCTTGAGCTTCAACGCCATCTACGGCCCGGCTGCCCTGGGCGAGGCGCTGCTGCTCAAATTGCCGGTTCACGTGGACGACAACCGCAACGTGACACGGCTGGGAGTGACGCTTGCCGGCGTCACGGACCCGCAGGCGCGGCTGGCGGTGGTTTGGGACGGCGCCATAGTCTACTTCTCCGGCCGTCCGGCGGTGAGCATTCTGGGCAAGAGCGACAGGAAGATCGCCCGCGAGCCTATGAGAGTGCCGCCCGGGTGGAAGAAGCTGCTTGGATTCTACCCCGGTCACCTCAAGTGGGACTACGCCTATTCCATAGGCCAGATGAAGCCCGACGTTGTCGTCCAGGTCTGGCTTGAGGCTGACGAAGCCACGCCCTATCTCGCGGAGGACTACACCGACGCCGAGATTGCCGGCCGTACCATGGGTCTCAGAAGAGGCTCGCCTCACATCTATTGGGACGCGGTGCGGAGGTTGGGGACCGGTCGCTGAGGGCCGCCGAGGGCCCTCAGGGCATCCTCCCGGGCGCGCATCCTCCGGGCTTTTCGCTTGCCTGGCTTCGGAAGCTGTGGTATCATTGCACCCTGTAGGCAGACGGCCCGGAGACGAACTTGGCGATGCAGCAGGACGTACCCGAAGACAAGATCAAACGTGCGATCGTCTCCCTGCCTGATGTCCATTCCTGCAACGTGGAGTTCAATCCCGACGGCACCATCGCAGCGGTTCACATCGTCTCTTCCACCAAGCGCCCGCCCAAGCAGATTGTCCGGGACATCGAATCGGTGATGCTTGCCGATTTCGGCATCAAGGTGGACCATCGCAAGATCTCAATCGCCAGGGTCGAGGACCGGGACGAGGCGCGTCATCCGAGGGCTCAGCGGCCGAAACTGGTGGGGATCAAGTCGTCCAACTCGGCGGGCAAGGGCACTGTGGAAGTCTCGCTGGAGCGGGCGGGGCTTGCGGTCTCGGGAGAGGCAGCCGGTGTGGCCTGGGGAGGCGGGCTCTTGAGGCTCGTGGCCCAGGCGACCTTCCGGGCGCTTGAGAAACTGGTGGGCCAGGACGCCGCCTTCGAACTGCTGGATGTGGTGAGGGTCAAGAGCGGGGAGCGGCAGGCGGTGGTGGTGTTCGCCAACTTCGCGGGGGGCTCCGAGGCGAGGGCGCTGGCCGGGTGTGTGCAGTGCGACGAAGACGACCAGAGGGCAACCGCTCTGGCGGCCCTGGATGCCTCCAACCGGATCATCGAGCTCCTGAGCCAGCCAGAGCAGACCGAGTACGAAGTCTCCCCGTTTCCCGAAGACTGACGCCGCGATTGATCCTGCGGCTGGTGTGACGACTGACCCAAGGCTGGCCCGGCGACCGCAGTGTCCCTCCGGTGACGCCGGTGTTCACTTTCTTACGCTTGGCGCGCACGCTTGGCGGCGGAAATGTGTTGCGCTGGCCCGCCGCCGGTAGCAGAATCCTTCGGTTGAGGGCGGCACAAGTTATGCAGATTATGCAGGTAGGTTGAGGCGGCGATGAAGCGAGTCACGTACAGGCAGGCCGGAGTTGATCTGGCGGGATACGACAGCCTTGTGCCCCTCATAAAGCGGGTGCTCTCGGCCACCAGCGCCGCGAGCGGCAGCGGCCAGTTCGCCGGCATGATCGATCTCACCGGTAAGGTCGGCGACATCCTGGTGGCCAGCATCGACGGGGTGGGCACCAAGGTCAAGGTCGCGCGAGCCTACGGCCGCTACACCGGCTTGGGGCGCGACATAGTCGCCCACTGCGTGAACGACATCCTGTGCGCCGGGGGGCGCCCGATTGCCTTCCTGGATTACATCGCCTTCGACAAGCTGGACCCCAAGGTCTTCACCCAGGTGCTGCGGGGTCTGGCCGGCGAATGCCGGCGGCACGGCATCGAGCTCCTGGGCGGCGAGACCGCCGAGATGCCCGGAGTCTACGTCAAGAGCGAATTCGATATTGCCGGAGTGATCATCGGGCTCACGTCGCGCCGGCGCATGCTCGACGGCTCGCGGATAAGGAAGGGGGACCTCCTGGTGGGCCTTCCCTCAAACGGGCTTCACACCAACGGCTACAGTCTCGCGAGGAGAGTGCTGCTGGAGCGTCGCCGGATGAACACCAGGGTCGCGCCGCGGGGTTGGCGCGAGCCCCTGGGG
>JBAQHK010000295.1:0-4105 GCA_049288275.1 bacterium
GCCTCTGCCAGGCGCCGCATGGGCGGACATGCCCTACCTCGCGCGCCGGCATTCGATCACTTACGCCCCATCGGCGTCCACACACCTCGCCCTTGGCGGCAGGCCCGCACCCGGCGGCAAGGACCCCAAGGCTTTGACTGACCTGGTCGCGATGGGAGACCCCAACTATACGCTGCTTGCGCCGCTGCCCGGCCTCAGGACGCAGCTTCAGCCCCTGCCGAATGCCCGCACCGAAGTGGCCGGCATTGCGACGACTGTGAAGGCGAAGAACCTGGACGCCTACGTGGGACCCGAGGCCAACGAAGCGGCGCTCAAGGCCCATCTCAGGGACCACCCCATCCGCGTTGTTCATCTGGCCACCCACGGCATAGTTGACCGCGCGGAACCCGCGGCATCGGCGATCGCACTCTGCCCCGACTCGGCGGCGACCGAGGATGGATACCTGAGAACCCTCGAGGTGATGGCCTTGCCCATGGACGTGGGGCTCGTGGTGCTCTCGGCGTGCGAATCCGCCCGAGGCGAGATCGGCCGCGGCGAGGGCGTCGTGGGATTCAGTCGAGCCTTCCTGGCCGCCGGCGCCCGCACGATCGTCGCGAGCCTCTGGGCGGTCTCGGATGAGTCCACGGCAATCCTGATGGAGGCCTTCTACAGGCAGATGGCGGCAAAGAAGCAGCCGACGGGTCGGGCCCTGAACGAGGCTCGGTTCTCGCTAATGGCCGACCCGCGCTACTCCCATCCTTACTACTGGTCGCCCTTTGTCACCATGGGCTGCGAATACAAGCCCTGGTAGAACCGGCCGGGCAGCCCCTATTTCAAATCACGGTCATTTCAAGATCACCATCTTGCTTGTGCGCTGCAGCGCGCCCGCGCTCAGCCTGCAGAAGTAGACGCCGCTGGCCGCCGGATTGCCGCGGGCGTCCTTGCCGTCCCAGGACACGGTGTAGCTGCCGGGCGGCAGATTCTGGCTCACTATGGTCTTCACCAGCCGCCCCCTGACGTCGTAGACCGACACGTCAACACGCCCCGCCTCGGGCACGCCGAAGCGTATCATGGCCGCTCCCCTGAACGGATTGGGGAAGCTCCGCAGGGCCTGGGGCGGCTCGACGGGAGGAGTGCCCGCCACGGGATCATCCAGCACCGTGACCGTGTTGTCCCCGGCGTTGGTTACGATGTACTTGCCCGATCCCGACGGGTCGAAGGCGATGCAGGCGGGGTCCTCGCCGGCCAGGACGGTGTCCACCATGGTGACCACCAGTTCCATCTGCGGCGGCTCGGTTCCGTCCGCGAGCGCGCCGTGCGGGTTTACGAGCGACATCTGGCCCACGATGATAACGTCGCCGACTTCCTGGATCATGTACAGGAACCCGCCATCCGGCGATATCGCGACGGTCGAGGTGCCCGAGCCGGTCTTGACGCTCGCGACCACTTGGTTGTAGGTCACGCTGCCCTGGCTGATGTCATAGATGTTGATGTCGCCCTCGGTGGTGAGGACGACCAGCAGGCCCCCGTCGGGGGTTATCGCCACGGTGCGCGTCCCCGAGCCGGTCGCGATGCTGGTCACCACGCCGTAGCTCAAGCCCGAAATCACGAGGTATCCGAGGTCGGTCCCCACGTAGATGTAGCCGCCGTCGGGGGTAATGGCCACGGTGCGCGTCCCCGAGCCGGTGGCGATGCTGGTCACCACCGCGCGGTAGGTCTCGCTCGCCGGGTCCGTGTCAAACACCAGCAGGCCGTTGGCGGCGAGATTTGCAACCACCAGCCGGTCCCCGTCGGGGGTCATCGCAAGATCGGTCGGCCCCACGCCCACCGGGAAGGCATCCACCACCTCGTTGTAGTCGGGCGAGCCCGGGTCGATGTCGATCACCGAGACGGTGCCGTCGACGTAATTGGCCACGTAGGCATATGTTCCCGTGGGATCAATGGTCACGGCTACCGGATTATCCCCCACAGCGATGCTGGCTAGATGGGTGAGGTTCCCAAGATCCAGCACCGCTATCAAGTTGGCATCGGGGCTCACTGCGTACGCGCGGCCGCCGTCGGGTGTGATGGCCACACTGCGAGTTCCCGAGGTGGTCGATATGCTGCTCGTGACGTTGTTGATGGGGGAGGTGCCCGGAGGGATCACTTTGAAAGGCAGGGAATTGGTGTAGGTGGTCCCCACCTTCACCTTGACCGAGCAGGAGACCGCGCCAATGGGCACGATCACACTGAGGTAGTCGACGCCGCCGCCAGTCACCGTAGCCGTCAGGGCGTCGAAGTAGACCGCGTTCAGCCAATAGTCCTGGTAGAACCCCGACCCCGACAGCACCAACGGTGTCGCCTCCGGCGCGCTCTGCGGCTGGATCGAACTCAGTGTCTTGGGCGGTGGGGGCTGGGTTGTAAACGCGGCGGTCACAGCCTGACTCGGCGGCCCCGCTTCCTCGTCGAGGACGCCGGTCGTGACCTCGATCCAGTAGGTTTTGCTGGGGGTGAGCGCCTTGACGGGTGACAACGAAACTTTCCGATTCTCATCGGCGAACCCCACCACCGCCGCCACCGGGACCAGGTCCCCGTCGTGAATGAAGAGGGTGGTATCCCTTACCGTCGTGCTGTCAACCGCCCGGCTGAAGGCCACCTGGACAGCGGTGACGATGCTCACGCCGGTCGAACCGCTGTCGGGTGTCACGCTGGTAACGGCAAGCGGCAGGGCATCGGGATCGACAAGGCCGCTGGCCGCAAACTCCACCGGCGACCCGCCCAGCCCCGGCGCTGCTGCCCGGGCGGTCTGGGCTCCCGTCCCGACATCGGGACCGAGGGTCCACTGCACTGAGGCGATCCCGTCGGCGTCGGTAGAGGCTACCTGCCGGGTGGAGTCGTTGCCCGCGAAAGAGCCGCCGCCCGAGACCACGCTGAACTCCACGGCCACCCCCGGAGCAGGGACGTCATCTCCCAGCACTCGAACCCGCAGCGGCTGGGCCAGGGTCCTATTCACCACGCCCGACTGGTTGTTGCCGGAGTGGACCACGATGGTGTCCGCGTTGCTGAAGTCGTAGACCGTCAGGGTGTCGCTGGATTCAGAGAGGCTGTAGAACCTGGAGGCATCGGGCGCGTAAGCGCCACCCGACACGGTCAGGTGGTGCGAGCCCGCGCCTGTCTGTTGAATCACTCTCAGGGAATCCGGTCCGGTCCGGATCTCCAGGTTGAAGAGGCCTTCTTCCCGCACGGCCGCAATCGCGCGATCGCCGCGCGGAGAGACGGTTACGTATTCATCGGCCGGAGATGCCGTCCCGCCCAGGGAAAGGGTCTTGCTCACGACCGGGCTTGCCGGCGCGGACGAGTTGAGCATCACGATGCTCCGATTGGGAGTCGTAACCTGCTGGCTGGTCAAGACCAGGCAACGGTCGCCGCTGGGCGTGAAGGCCACCGATATCGGTACCTCCTGAGGAACCGTCCCCGGAAGAGTCAGGGTGAAGACCACGCTGCGATAGGTCGGACTCGCGGGATCGGTATCCAGCACCAGCACCACTGCCGGATCGGAGTCCAACACCGGCAGGTAGGCATACTCGCCGGCCGGATGGAAAGCAAGCTCAGCGACCTGGCCGTTGCAGGCCCCGCCGTCCAAGGCCGTCGAGGCCGCAATCTGGTAGATGGTCGGCGAACCCTCGCGGATATCCACGAAGTGGACCTTGGCGGCCCCGGGATCGCTCACCAAGAGCACAGTCCCGTCGGGGCCAATCGCCGCTCTCGCTACGCTCGAGCTCGCCACGCCGGTGAAGTCGACCGTACCGACTCTCGTCAGAAACTCCTGACTCAACAGGTCCGAACTCAATACATAGATAGAGTCCTTTGCCGGCAGCACCACGAACGAGCGCCGCCCATCCGGAGTGATCGCAATGTCGGAGGCTGCCGACCCGAGATCGAATGAGCCGGCGTATTGATGGTAGGCCGTGCCGGCCGGATTGGACGCGAGCACGTGGAAGCCGCCGTCAAGGTCGGCCAGGGCCGCGTAGGCTCCGCTGGCCGAGAGATCGATGACCGATCCCGCGTCGGCCGCGGGCGAGGGCGCGCCATCGAGGAGTCCTGCGGTTCTCAGGATGTCGTCCTCGGTGGGGTCCAGGACTTCGAA
>JBAQHK010000296.1:0-13113 GCA_049288275.1 bacterium
TCCAGGTCCGGCCACAGTCCCGGTATCACTATCCGCCAGTAGTAGTTGAGAAACACCAGTGAGTACAGATAGATCAGTATGCCCGCGATGACGCTCTTGAGGAGAACGATGTATCCCACCAGCAGGACGTTGACCAGGACCAGCACCCGCACGAAGGCATAGAGGTCCATGCTGGTGTTGAGACCAGCCAGCACCCCTATCAGCACCGAGAAGACCATCAGAGCCAGCAGTCCGTAGTTGACTCGGTGGTCCTGGAAGGTCTCGGATATGGACGCCACCGCTAGTGACCTCGCCTCTGGTAGAGGTGCAGCCGAACCCCGGGAAACTCCTCGGACCGAACCAGCAAGAGATTCTGGTCGAACCACGCCTTTATGGTGCCCCTGCCGTCGATCATCCGCTCTCTGCACAGGAAGAGCCAGACTCTCTCAGCCGCGCCCGCCACCTCGGCGCACTTGGCCGCCCTGGCATCGGCGGTCGCCAAGTCGTCAGCTCCAAACACTTCAACCGGAGCAACCCCCGACAGATAGTGCTCGAGAGCCTCCGCGCTGTAATAGCCCAGCACCGCGTCGCCCCGCTCGAAACCCGCTCTTATCTCACGCGCCGCCGCCCGCGCGTCCTCCCTCCCGTAGTCCGGAACCGCGAAATAGTTCCACATCGAGATCACCAGCAGGGCAACGGGCAGTCCCACACACGGCCAGAACCTGGTTCGCGTGATCGCCGCCAGGCCGTGACCCACCATCATCAGATAGGCGGGCACGGCCACCAGCGCGTACCTCGCGCTGAAGGCCTTGGCGCCGAGGGCGGACGTCAGGCAGACCGCGCAGACCGGCACAAGAAACCACGTCAGCAACAGGATCAAGAGGTTCCGGTCGGTTCGGGCCAGCCGAGCGATGCCCACGATCAGCGGCACCGCAAACCCCACCGCGCCAAGCACTATCCAAATCCATGCCCCGGAGACCGCCTCCGCCCTTCCCGCCTGAAGCGCCCGCACCGACGGCCCCAGGCTGTAGCCGTAGCTGTAGGTGAAGACAGAATACGGGACCGACAGCAGCGAAAGCCCCCCACCGCCCATCAGGGGTTCGCTGCCGGCGCCGGCTTGAGGCGCCGATTGCGCCCTCTGGATTATCTCTCTCATCCATGGAGAGAACACCAGAAGGACCACGAATACCGCGACCAGCCACCTGCCGACCAGCTTCCTCTTGGTCGGGGTCAGCACCAGATAGACGAAGTGCGCCGCGACCACGAACGCCGCGCTCAGGTTCGACACGAGGCCGAAGAGGAGGCAGATCCCGTAGAAGAGAGCGTTTCTGGTCGACGGTCTGCCCAACCAGCGCACAAAGAAGTAGGTGGCAAGAATCGACGCCAGCACCACGAACGCGTATCCCCTTATCTCCTGCGAGTACCAAACCAGAACCGGGGAAAAAGAGACCAGGAAGACAGTATGCAGGGCGGTCCAGGCGTCACACAGCGATTTGGCCAGCAGATAGGCGGCGCAGACTGACAGGGCTCCGGCAATCGCAAAGGGCAACCGCATCACAGCCTCGGCCGAGCTCAGCGGCGCCCAGAAGTGCATCACGAGCGAGACCAGCGGTCCCTGGAGGATGCTGAAGAAATGGGTGAACATGCCGCCCTCGCCTATGTACGAGTTCTTCAGAGTGAGGACTTCGTCGACCCACAGGCTCTGGCCGCCCAGTCTGACGAAGCGCAAGGCCAGCCCGACGCACGCCGCCGCGAGCAGGAAACATCGGAGGGGTACCTGCGCTCCCCTCGAGCCAAAGATGTATCGCAAAGAATGCCCTCCCGACCGGGAGCACCTTATAGTCGCCTGTAAAGGAACTCGGGTATCGGAAACGTTCTACGATTGAGCACCACACCCAGGATCTTCCCCCCGGCTTTGGTGATAATGTCCTTGGTCCTCCTGACCACCTCCCGTCTGGTGCCGCCATGCTTGACCACCAGTATCACCGAGTCCACCTTGTCGCAGAGGACGGCGCAGTCGGGGTAGGTCCCGACCGGGGCCGCGTCGATTAGGACATACTCGAACTTCTCGCGCAGATCCGCTACGAAGTCTGCTATCTGTTCCTTGGAGACCGCGGCCAACGATGCCAGCCTCCGGCCCGCGGGCATTATGTACATGTTCGGCACGATGGTGTTTGCCAGGGCCTTGTCCAGAGGCACCTCGCGGCTGAGGTACTCGCCCAGGCCGATCTCCGAAGTGCCGAACCTCGCGTGCATGTCCGGATGCCGAACGTTGCTGTCGATTATGGCGGTCTTCCTTCCCATGCAGCGCGCCAAGACCAGGCCGAGCCCTATGGTGATCTCGGTTGTTCCCTCTCCGGGCGCCGAGCCCGACAGCATGATCACCCTGCAGCCGCGATGCGGCAGCGCGATCTCTATCTGTCCCACCAGGGTCTTGTAGTGCTCGACAACGTCATCTGGCCCGGCCGTGTTGGCCCCCGTTGCCGGCGTGTTGTCGGGGGTCCCGCGTCTGTCGTCGGATGAGCTCATACCCGCACCTCGCTACAAGTCCTCAGTGAAGTTGCTTGGCCGTGAAACCCTGGCGCCCGAGCCGCGCCTCCCCTCCGGAATGGATCCAAGCAGCGGTACCCCCACGACGTCCTCGACGTCGGAGGCCGACTTGACCGAATGGTCCAGGCTCTCGAGCAGGAAACCGAAACCTATGCCCAGGGTCATCCCCAGCAGGATCGAGAAGACCAAGTACACCGCCTTCATCTGGCCTGCTTTGGTCATCTTGACTCCGGCGGGACTGAGCACCTTGGCGTTGGCCACCCTCACGTCCTCCGCGTCCGACGCCATCACGTCCAGCATCTTCTCCAGCAAGCGGTCGTAGTGAAGATAGGTATAGCCTATCTGCTTCTGCAGGTACTCTACCTCTGCGATCCTGTCGGGGTCACGTATGTACTCCGCGTCCGCGAGAGCGATCTCACTCTCGAAGGCGATCTCGTTTGCTCTGAGGTCCTGAATCAGGTACTCCTTGTCCTTGATGCGGCGCGCGGCCTCCTCCCGCATCCGACTCTCCATCTTGGCAAGCCTGTCATCCATGATCTTGACCTGTGGATTCGACGGCGTGAAGTTGGCCGCCCGGTCGTCCCGGTCCCTGTGCAGGGTCCAGTACTCCGTGAGCATCACGTTGGCGAGGTTGTCGTCCTCGTCCACAGGAAACGGCCATAACACGTTGGGGTCCGCCTGCACGCGCTGCCTTATCGCCGCGAGGCTGGCCTCCTCGGTCACACGCCGGGCCCTGGTCTCGCTGAGCCTCAGCTTGATCTCGGCCTCGTGGTTCATGGTAGCCCTTTGCTGCCACTCCCTGTCGTAGACACCCGAGGCCTTCCTGAGGTTCAGCTCCCGCTTGCTCAGCTCCACCAGCCTGCTACCCACTCGGGCCAGCTGGTCCTCGAAGTACTCCTCCACCCCGGGGGTCCCCCTGACCTGCATGCGATAGGTAACGTAGGCCTCGGCCACGGCGTTGGCCGCCTCGCGCACGAACGCGGCGTCGGCGCCCCTGAACCTGATCACGATGATGTTGGACATCTCCAGGGGTTCCGCGGACACCCCGGCCCCGATGTCCCTAACCGTCGGCGGCCTGGTGGTGCGCCGCTTCTTGACCGTTTCTGCGACGGTCACTCCCCTTTGATTGAGCAGATCGACCGCTCCGGCCAGCACCGGCTCCGAGGTCAGAATCTCCACTTCGGTGTTCATTTCCTCTTCCAGGCCGTAGAAAGGCGTCCAGGAAGTGGTGAGCGGCGTGGCCCCGGTTCGGTGCAACAGCACTTTCGCGGTGGCATCGTAGACCGACTTGGATCGATAGGCCGCGGACAGGGCCGCCGCTGTGACAATCAGGGCACAGACGATTATCGGCACCCTGCGCCTGAAGATCACCGTCAGGATTTCGCGCGAGGATACTTGGGCTCCTCCGGTGTCGTTTCCGTTCACGTTCTCACCCCGATTCTCTCAGATCACACAATTCCTTATCGGCCAAGGATGTACTTCCCTTCAGGGTCGAGCGCCTCCCTGCCGTATATGTAGAAGAACCAAGTCGGCGTCAGCTGCGTGAAGAACTGGCTGACGAAGACGTCGACCTTGCCTATGAAGGAGGTCGGCACGTAGATCACGTCTCTGGCAGCAAGGTACGGGTTGTCGGCATCCCCCTCGATGACCTCCTCCAAGTTGACCCTCGACCCCACCACCCGTCCGTCGCGTCCCTGTCTCATCAGGATCACGCTGTCGTCGCTGCCCGCCGCGGTCGCCCCCCCGGCGGTCACAATCGCGTCCAGCACGGTCATGGAACCGCTCAGGGCGTACACGCCGGGGGTTCTGACCTCGCCGAACACAAACACGTTGTTGCTCGAGGACTCCGCGACCATCACCGTGACTTCCGGCTCGGTCACGATCTCGGCGTAGCGGCTGCGTATGATCTCCTGCAGCTCAAGCGGGGTCATGCCCTCGACCACTATCTCGCCGACGTGAGCCATGGACATCGCGCCGTCCGGCCTGACAACCACGAACGTGGTGTAGCCCGGATAGTACGGGAATCTGATCTCCAGCTTGTCACCGACCCCTATGGTATAAGTGGCCCTCTCGGGCAACCGCACCGGAGTCGAACCGGGTTCCACCGGCACTTGCGGCTTTGAGCCCCCACATGCGGCCAGAAGGGCCACCAGCACCAGCGATGCAAGAGCGAGCTTCTTCAAGTGGATTCCCCCCTCATAAAGCCAAACGGGAGACGCGCATACCGTCTCCCGCACCGACACTGCCAATAATGTCCGGATTCCGACTTGCCACAGGCGCACCGCCTAATTCACATTGCTCACAAAGCCCTGATCGCCCCAAATCCCCTGTAGCAAGTCGTTCTCTCGAAACACTCCTTTCTCTTCCAACTGCCTGTGTAGTATAGCACATAGGTTCCGCTAAGTCAAGTTGCAACGGTGTCGCAATTTGCAAGAATGTCCGCAATCTGCACGCGTCTCCATCTTGGTTACGGCGGGCGGCTTCGGCTTGCAGCAATCCCTGACGGCACTTAGGCGGACGCTGCCCTTGCCCCCTCCACAAGGAGATGCATTACGCAATCAGCATGCCAGGGAACCTACACTTGCGACATCAGGGAGGCAACGAGCAACGGCAGGGTCAACTCGTGGCTGCCGATGAAGTTGTAGGCGCGCGCGCCCAGCAGTCGGGGCCGCTCCACAACATTGGTTGTCGGTCTGTAAAGCGGGAACATGTCGAAGTTGGCAGTGGTGAAGGATCCGAGATCGATGCCACGGCTCCGGGTAATCGCAACGGCCTTCAAGAACACCTCGGGCATGACCACCGCTGATCCTATGTTGACCACCACGCCTCCCCGCAGGTCCACGATCCCCGACACGAATGAGCGGAAGTCCGCCATCGTGCCGTAACCTATTGCCCTGCCGTCTGCCTTGGGATCCTGGTGCACCACGTCCGTGCCTATGGCAACGTGAACCGTCAAGGGCAGACCCAACTGATGGGCGGTGGCCAACAGGCTGACCGTGGAATTGGGAGCCCGACCCCTGGACAACGCTTCTCCCAGGCTGCGGCCCAGCCCTATCTTCTTCCGCAGGCAGGTTCGCGCCGCGGTGTTGAAGAAGCGCGCCGTCTCTTCGGTGGTGCCGAAGACCCCTTGTTTCAATCCCTGTACGACGTCTTCGGAGGTCTTGCCCCACATCGCTATCTCGAAGTCGTGAATGGCGCATGCTCCGTTGACCGCCAGCCTGGTAACCACCCCACGCCTCAAGAGCTCGCACAGCAGCCCTCCGAGACCGCACTTGACCGCATGGGCGCCCATCATGAAGACCACGGGTCTGCCCTCGCGGCGCGCGCTCGTTATGGCGTCGGTGAGGCTCTCCAGGTCCCGTCCCCTGAGTACGCGGGGGATCATCATCGCCAGGCTCCGGTACCAAGAGAAGTCCGCCGGCAGCGAGGCGAAGTCCTCCAGATGGACCTTGTTCTTGCGGGATGCGATGGACTGCCGCTTGCACGAAGCGGCCGCGCGCCGCTTAGTTGGGCTCATGCCGAACCTCCCTGATCAATTCCCCTCTCTCACGTCGGAAAGGACTGCGTCTATGGTGCCCACCACGATCTTGCCCGACATCTTGACCGGTACCCGACGCCGGTCGTTGGTAAACCAGACCGTAAGACGGCCCTGATGCTGAAACAGGCCCGATGCCTTTAGAATCGGTTGCACCACCAGGCAGTCGAAGTCGCCGGCCGGCACCGACACCCTCTCGGTCCGAACCACCTTGACCTCGAGCGGGTAGTTCTTCCTGTCGGCGTGGTTTTGAATCAACACGCTCGTGCCTACCTCGAGGGGAACAGTGCGAATGAAGTAGAGCGAGGTCAGGACGTCGTGGACCTCAGGCGGGATCTCGACCACCGAGCTGTCGGGATAGATCGCGGTGTGGTTGACCTGGTCAAAGACCACCACCTCGTTCTTGGAGTAGTGACCTTCCTTGAGATTCTTCTCGTACCTGTGGCTGTAAAGGCGCTCGACGTCTATCAGTGACGACACCGAATCCCTGACCTCGAAGAAGAGCGAGAAGGGCATGGTGGATCGGGCCTCGGATATCACGCGGTAGCACTTGGCGCCGCCGCAATCCACGATTTCCTTCACCTCCATGGTCGCCTCCCCGGCCTTGGCGAAACCGTAGCGTATGGAGTAGGTGAACCTCTCGCCAACCGCGAAGGCACCCCCGACTGCCCCGTCATCGTCCGCGGTATGTCCCTTCCCCGGACCGGCTACCATCAGGGCCCCCAGACAACATGCCACCGCCAGCCTGATAGATCCACTCATGGCTGCAAGTCCTCCCGAAGCGCCCATCTTACGGCATCCGCGACGTTGTCGGCAACCGGCACGCGACCCAGCCCGGCGCTCTCGAGCCGGGCCTCCTCACAGGCCCCGAAGCCGGTCCGCACCAGGCAAGGCCTTGCGCCCAAGGCCTTGCCGAAGGCCACATCGCTAACCTTGTCGCCCACAACAAACGAACGCGCCAGGTCCAGCCCCAGGCTCTCGGCAGCCAGCCTGCCCAGGCCCGTGCCCGGCTTCCTGCACGAACACGACTTCCTGTACTTCAGCACGGTAGCCTGAGGATGATGCGGGCAATAGTAGACCCCATCCAGACCCGCCCCACCCTGAGCCAGCAAAGCCCTCATCCTCTGGTGAATAGCCTCGAGATCGCCCTCGCTGAGCCACCCCCGCGCCACACCCGACTGATTGGTGACCACCACGGTGATGAAACCGGCCTGCCTGGCCAGGCGGACTGCCTCCAGGCTGTGCGCATAGAGGGCGACTTGCGTAGGATGGGTGAGATAGCCGCACTCCACCAGTAGCGTTCCGTCCCTGTCGAACAGTATCGCCTTGTTCAAGCAGCCATCCCCCGTCCTTCAAGTAACACTATATCAAGCCCGAGCTTAGCAACTGCAGCATCTCCGGGCAAGGCAAATCGGGCGCCCTCACGGCCGGGATCGCCAGAGCCGCGTCCCCGAGCCCCTGGGGAACTCTGGCCGCGACGCTAGGCGCTTCGGCCTGCCAGCCTGTCGACGATCGAAGCGACGTCCGAAGGCTGGATTTCCTCCAAGCAGAAGGGCGACCGGTATCGGCACGGCCGATTGCCGTGATAGCTGCACGGACTGCAGGGCGCGTGACGGCTCACCGCTGCGCTGTCCGGTGACAAGGGTGCGAATCCGAGCAGCGGGGACGTGGGACCGAAGATGCCGACGACTCTGGACCCGACTCCCTCGGCAAGGTGCATCAGGCCCGAGTCGTTGCTCACGGTCACCACGCACAGGGACAGCGCTGCCGCCACCGCCACCGGGTCGTTGCGGATAAAGCCGGCCACACCGCGGCCACCGGCGCCGCCGAGGACCGCTTCGACCTGGGATCTGTCCGCTTCCGAGCCCAGAGCTACGACCTTGTGCCCCGAGGCCACCAGGCGCCGGGCCAGCTCCGCGAAGCGGTCCGCCGGCCACATCTTGTGGGGGCTGCTGCCTCCGGGACATACACCGACCCAGGGGCCGTCGCCCAGGTCTTGGATGGCGTCGGAGCGGGCGCCGTCGGGCACCGCGAGTCTCGGGGCCGAGGCTTCTCCGTTCACCCCGAGGGGTCGGAGCGCCTTCAAGTAGAGATCCACGGTGTGCTCCAGCTGGCCCTTCCACAGCCACGGCAAGTACACGCAAACCAGTCTCCGGGCCCACGGCCGGCTGTACCGCAGCACCCTCTCGGCGCGAAGGCTGCGTATCCAGGCCCTGGAACGCAGGCTGTTCTGAAGGTCGACGATCACCCGGTAGTCGCCCTCCGGGCCTCGGGCCCGGCGCGAGCCCGGGTGATCAGGGCGGGGAACCTCCACCACCTCACCAACCCCGGCAAACATCGTCGGGATCGCCGCGTAGGCGGTGTGGGACGCGAACCCAATGCGATGGGCCGGAAACGCCCGAGCCAGCTCGCGGACGGCCGGTTCGGCGAGAACCACATCTCCGAAGGAGCTCAACCTCACAACCAGGATGTCCGAGGCTCCGCCCGGCCCGAGTGGCATCGGCGAGGCTAGCCTTCCGGGACCGGGAGGGGCAGGTCCCGGAACTGCAGATCGTAAAGTCTCCTGTAGACCTTGCCGGCGGCCACCAGCTGCTCGTGGGTGCCGGCCTCCACCACCGCTCCGTCTTCCAGCACCAGGATGATGTCGGAATTGGTGACCGTGGAGAGCCGGTGAGCTATGACAAAGGCGGTGCGTTTGGACATAAGCCGCTGGATCGCGTCCTGCACCAGCCGCTCGGCCTCGGAGTCCAGGGACGAGGTGGCCTCGTCGAAAATCAGGACCTGCGGATCCTTGAGAATCGCCCGCGCTATCGCGATCCGCTGGCGCTCCCCTCCGGAAAGCCTGGTGCCGCGATCCCCTATCAAGGTATCGTAACCCTGAGGCAGCCCCTCGATGAAATCGTGGGCGTTGGCGGCCTTAGCCGCTTCCACCACCCTCTCGAAGGGCACGTCCCCGAGGCCATAGGCTATGTTGTTCAAAACGGTGTCGTTGAAGAGTATCACCTCCTGGGTCACGATGCCCATCAGGTTCCGCAGAGACTTGGTGCTTATCTTGCGGAGGTCGACACCGTCGACAAGCACGCTTCCCTCAACCGGGTCATAGAAGCGCGGGATCAGATCCACCAGAGTGGACTTGCCGGCGCCGCTGGGGCCAACCAGAGCCACCACCTGACCCTTCTTGACCTTGAAGCTGACGTCGCGAAGCACGCAGCCGGCGCCGCCGTATCTGAAGCTCACGTTCTTGAATTCGATCCCCTCCTTGATGCAATCGATATCTGCGGCTGCCGGATCATCCACGACCTCGGGCTGGGTATCCAGCATCGCGAAGATACGCTTGGCGGCGGCCAGCCCCTCCTGGATCCTGGTGCTTGCATCGCTCAGGTTCTTGGCAGGATGCAGAATGGAGAGCATCGCCACCAGGAACACGAGAAACCAGTCCGGGCTCAGCAGGTTGCCGCCGAGCACTTGCTTGCTGCCGTACCACAGGACAATCAGCAAACCGGTGGCGCCCAGGAACTCGGTCATCGGCGGCGCCAGCGACGCCGCGCGCTGCTGCTTGATGAAGGCGCGGTAGAAGCCCTGAGTGTGGTGGCGGAACTTGTCGATCTCGAAGCCCTCCATGCCGAAGGCCTTGACCACGCGAATGCCCGAGATGGTCTCCTGGAGGACGCTGGTGATGTCCGCCATCTTCTCCTGCGCCCTGGTGGTGTAGCGCCTCAGGCGCTTGCCGATCCTGGTCACCAGGTAGGTGATCGGCGGAATCACCACGAAGGCCACAAGCGAAAGCCGCCAACTTATGCCGATCACGATAGCGGCGTACACCAGGACCAGCGTCAGGTCCCTGAGGAAGGCCAGGAAACCCGCCGAGATCGTCATCCTGAGCAGGGCGACATCGTTGGTGATTCGCGAGATCACAGTCCCGGTCTTGCTCTTGTGGAAGAAGGACAGCGACAGCCTGTGAAGATGGGTGTAGAGCCGGTTTCTGACGTCGCGAATCACCCGCTGTTCTATGTCGGCGCTGGTGATCGCCAAGAGATAGGTGAAGAGCCCCTTGAGAAGGTAGATCACCAGTATGGACACGCATATGCGCCCCAGCGTGACCATGGGCGAGTCCGAAGCGTAGAAGCCCAGGACCTGATCCCGGACGGTCTCCTGAACGGTGCGAATGGACTCGGGGATGGTCCGGGCGAGCTCCGAGCCCGCAGCGCCTGCCGAGAAATCCAACTTCCCCCCGGAGAAGATCACGTTGATGAACGGAAGGATCATGCCTATGGAGAACCCGCTGAAGACCGCGCACAGCAACATCAGAACTGCCGCCGCGGCCATCGATCGCCAGTACGGCTTCAGGAGGGAAACCGCCCTCAGGTAGAGGCTTGTGGAAGTCATCCTCAGACCTTCGGGGCTGACGCGAGGTAATCCCGGGCCTGCATGGCCACTTTCGCCGGCGAGGTGCTGGCCCACTCGCTCTCTTCCATCATCCGGAAGGTGCCCGAGCCGGGTATCCAGCGCCTGTCTTCCTTGTCCGACATGAGCACAAGACAGGGCACACCCATGCTGACAGCGAAGTGCAGCAGGTCGGTGTTGGGGCAGATCAAGAGATCGCACTGGGAGAGTATGCCCAGGGTATCTCTGAAGCTCTTCCTGGGTATGTCCAGCCAATCGTAGACTCCCAGTCGCTTTATCTCCTCGTCCTTGACGGCGGGATTGGGATCGGACAGAAGCGCGATGCCGCTGGGCCTCAGCGCCTGAAGGCTCTTGGCTATTCTGATCTCGACGTCGAAGGGAGGCCTGTCACCGCTCTTGGTGTAGCTGAGGTCCACGCCGATCATCAGATCAGTGGGGTTCTTCTTCCTCAACTTCACCACCTCCCGCGCTATCTTGACCTCGCTCTCCGGCAACTGCCACTTGGAGACCTGCCCCCGCCCTGAGGCCAGGAACTTGACCAGACAGAGGTTGAGATCCATGAAATATGTGGCGTCGCTGGCCGGCACCACCTCCACGTTGAAAAGCGGATAGCCAATGTCGCCCTTGAGTCTTACCCTGAGCCTCGCGCCTGTGAGGATCGGCAGAAGTACCTTGTAGAAATCGTGGCGGTAGTCGAAACAGAAGACCGCCTCGATCATGCGCTCCCGCATGTCGGCCACAAAGGCTCGGTAGTTCCAGATGCCGCGGCTGCCGCCGACCTTGGGAAACTCGACCAGATCGTCAACGACTCCGTTGCCTCTCAGGATCTCGCCCTGGCCGTCGCGCACGACACAGATCATCCGAGACTCGGGCAGAGCACTCTTCAGGAGCGACAGCGCCGGGAACACCAAGAGCATCTCCGCCAGCCCGTCGGGCGGGAGGATCAGCACCCGCCTGGCGCTCGAGGCCAGTCTGCCCAGCGAGAAGGGTTGCTGAGCGCCCTTTCCGCTGAAGAGCTTCACCACCGCGCCGGTCAGAACCTTCTTTGTCCAAGCAGCCAATGCCCTAACCCCGCTCGACCGAAATCACCCGTTCCTTGTGGGAGGCCCGCCTCACGCCTTTGGTGATCTTCACAACAAGGAAGCCGTTGTCGTAGTGAGCCTCCATCGACCCGATCTGGACGTCCGACGGTATGAACACGTTCCTCTCGAAGGGTCCCAGGCTGACCTCCATCTTGTGGAAGTGCTTCCTTCCCGATGGCATGGGATCACGCCTCACCCCCCTGATGGTCAGCACCCTCCCGCGCAGCATCAAATCGAAATCCGTGGGATCCATGCCCGCGACATCCATTCTGACAACCAGCTCCTTGTCGGTCTCGTAGACGTCGGTCAGCGGCCGCCACACCGAGGGGTCGCTCAGCAAAAGCGGCGCCCTCAAGTGCGAGAAGTCCGACAGCAGCCTTTCCATTGTCTCGTGCAGGTACCTGATGTCCTTCATGATCTCATCGTCGGGACACATTGCCTGTCGCTCGAAGCCTCAGATCGCGCCCTTGATCTTCCAGTCGTATCCTCGCTCGAAGACCTCGGCGAAATCGTAGACGTCTTTGAAGTCCTCGAGGCTGTCGCTTTCGGTCTTGCCGAGGATCCCCGCCCCGACCAGACTGAAGACGATTTCCCCGAAGTCGTCGGTTTTTCGGACGCCCCAGTGCTCGAAGACCATCCTGGCCGTCGGCCCGAATCTCTCCTTGGCGAAGTCCTTGATCCCCTTCAGGAGCTCCCCCCCGCTGACGTGCCCCCGTCGGCCCAGCCGCGCCAGGGTGTACTCCAGGGAACTCATGACGAAGACGTAGGCCTCCACCCTGTAGCGCTGGTCGCTCGCGGCCAGCCGCTCGAGATCGGTCGTGATGTTATCGTCTTCCACAGTTTTCTCTCGAAAAGGCCTCAATACTCGGATACCATGATAACTTATGACAGCCTCCCCGGCAAATCAAGGAAGATAATTCAGCGATGTCGCCGAGAGCCGCCCTGGCTTGCCCGACCGTGGCCCTGGGCGTTCTGAGCGCCGCGGCCCAGGTGGTACTGATCAGGGAACTGCTGGTCGCCTTCACCGGCAACGAACTGACAATCGCCCTGACCCTGGCCGCTTGGGTGCTCGCCGTAGCGGCGGGCAGCCTCCTCTTCTCCCGGCTGTCTCCGGGCCGCCGTCCGTCGGCGGCGACCCTGTTGATTATCACTGCCCTGGTCGTCCCTTTTCAAGTGGTTTCGATCCGGCTGCTCCACGCGGCGGTCTCCGGCGTCGGCGAGATGCTCTCCCCATCGCTGATGGCCCTGCTGACTGCGGCGGGCGCCTTCCCGCCGGCGGTGCTCCTTGGCGCCGCGTTCGTGGCCATACTGGCGGGCGCAGCCGGCGCGGATTCGGCCCGACCCCTGCCCCTGGTCTACGGCCTGGAGGCCTTGGGAGCGGGCGCGGCCGGGCTTGCGCTCGGCGGCTACTTCCTTGAGGCCTGGAATCCGCTCGCGGTGGCCGCCCTCGCCGGTCTGGTCGGCCTCGCCGGGGCTTTGACCGTCGGGCCTGCCGAGCCCCGCCGGCTGCGTTCCATCCGCACGGCGGTGATCGCGCCCGCCGCCGTCGTCCTGCTGGTGACC
>JBAQHK010000297.1:0-28078 GCA_049288275.1 bacterium
CCAGGAGATCAAGCAGGCCGCATGATCAGGTTTGGGGCGGCTCGGTCGAGGCTTGCGCCCCGGCAGGGATTATGCGTAGTGGATACTCGGTGTACAACTCCATGTATAACCGGTTGAGAATATGTGGGCAATTCGGGACCCGGGCCGGCGATGTGGACAAGCCCCCCGCTGTCCACATGCGATCCAGAGGATAGGCACAGGCAAGGCGGCAGTGCCGGGCGCCTGCCGGCCTCGTCACCAACTGCAAAATCCGGGCATCGGCTGCAAGAGTTTCCCCATATCCACAGCGCCTACTAGATATTCTATCCTTTATCCTAGAAAGACTAACTAGAAACCCGCCCCACCACGGAGGCCCCTATGAGACGCCGAGGAAGGGGCGAGTGCCCACAGCGAATATCAGTGCTCTGAGCGAATGCCTTCGGCCCGACGAGGCCCACAAGCCGAAGCGCCCCGCTTGCAGGCGCGCAGCCGGCCAGAAACTTTTTGACACCCGCGTATCGATCCCCTAAGATATGGAGCCGTGTGAGAAGAGGAGGCGGGAAGATGAAAGTCAAGGTCAACCAGGCAAACTTCGCAAGAGTGTTGGGGCTCGTGACTGGCGTTGTTCCCGCGACGTCAGCGATCCCGGTGCTCTCCAACTTGTTGCTCGAGGCCGACGCCGGCAAGATAAAGATCTCCGCAACCGACCTGGACATCTCGGTGATCAGCGTTTTTGATGGCGAAGTAAAAGGATCGGGCTCGGTGACGGTGGCGGCCAAACGCTTCCAGGAAATAGTGCGCGAGCTGGCCGGCGAAGAAGTCGAGATCGAAGTCGACGGGACCAAGATAAGCGTGACGTCTTCGCGGTCCAACTTCAAGATGATGGGCATGGAGAAGGATCAATTTCCCAAGATCGCCGATCTGGAGAGCAAGGACCGCGTGAACATATCCGCCTCGGCGCTGGAGAAGATGATACGACGCAGTGCGTTCTCGGTGGCCAGGGACGACACCAGGCCGGTGTTGAGCGGAGTGCTGTGGGAGATCTCGCCGAAGGAGCTGGCGATGGTCGGCACCGACGGGCACAGGCTTGCGCGGATGAGCCTGGCAGGGGACTTCGGCATCAAGCAGGACATGGGAGTGATCATCCCGCCCAAGGCCCTGAACCAGATACTGCGGCTGCTGCCGGGCGAGGATGAGGTCGGCGTGGCCATAGACAACGCGTTCGTCGGCTTCTTCGTCGGCAACACCACGGTTTACACGCGGCGGATCGAGGGCACTTTCCCCAACTACAAACAGGTTATCCCCAAGACCAACACCAACGTGCTGGTGGTGAAGCGCGACGATTTGATGAGCGCTACTCGTCGAGTGTCCCTGCTTGCGGATTCCAAGACCCACAGGATCAAGATGTGCCTGTCCAAGGACAGGGTGAAACTGACCGCGAGCACGCCCGACCTCGGCGAGGCCGAAGAAGAGGTGCCCGCCACCTACACCGGTGACGAGATGATCATAGGCTACAACGCCGCTTACGTCCTCGATGCCGTCCGAGGCGCCGACAGTGAAGAGGTGAGATTCGAGCTCGGCTCGCCGGTTGGCGCCTCAATCCTCAAGCCCGCCACCGAACCCGAGGGCGAGGCCTATCTCTGTCTGGTGATGCCGCTGAGGCTCGCGGAGCAGGAGTAGGTCCCGGGAGGTAGGTCCGGCGAGGCCGGAGGCAGCATCGTTTGCGCATCGAGCGAATCGGCTTCACCAATTTCAGGAACTTCGATCGGGTCGAGGTGCCCTTCGGCGACCGCAGCACCCTGGTGGTGGGAGCCAACGCCCAAGGCAAGACCAATCTGCTCGAGGGCATACACATCCTGTGCGTCGGACGGTCTCACCGCGACCGGCGGGACCAGAACCTGGTGAGATTCGGTGAGACCTTCTACAGAGTGGAAGGGGTGTTCCAGCACATCGGGGTGCGCACCACGGTCGAGGTCGCCTTCGGCCAGGAGAACGGCGAGGATCGCAAGCACATCAAGATCAACTCCAAAGAGGCCAGGCCGGCCAGCCTGATCGGGCTTGCGCCGGTGGTGATTTCCTCGCCCGACGACATAGATCTGATCAAGCGATCGCCGCATTACAGGCGGACCTTCCTCGACATGGCCCTCTCGCAGGTGAGCAAGGAGTACCTGACGAACCTGCAGCGCTACAATCGGGCGCTGGCTCATCGCAACGTTCTCTTGAAGCGCGCCGCGGAAGGTGGGCGAGCCGGGGCCGACACCGGCGTGTGGGACCAGGCCCTGGCGGACCTTGGCACGGCAATCGTGGAGGCAAGGCTGGCCTTTCTCGCGGACGTGCGGCCGACGGTGGAGGCTAACTTCGGCGTGATGAGCGGCAAGGCGACGCGGATCGATCTGGGTTACGAGCCCAGGGGCTACGCGCTCGAGGGAGGCGGGCGCCCGGCCGAGCCGCGGGCTGCAAGTGTCGCCGAGGGCTTGAGGGCTGCGCTGGCGGCCACCAGACAGATGGAGCTGGTGCGAGGATTCACGCTGGTCGGGCCGCACGTGGATGATTTTGGCTTCGCTTGCGACGGACGGGACATCCGCGTATTCGGCTCCGAGGGTGAGCAACGCACCGCGGTGCTGGCGCTCCGCTGCGCCGAGGTCACCGTGATGCGGGAGACGATCGGGTACCATCCCGTGGTGCTCCTGGACGACGTGTTCGCGGAGCTGGACGAGGGGCGAAGCCGGGCACTTACGGCTTTAATCTCCGGATTCGATCAGATAGTATTGACATCCTCGAGGCCGGGGCCGGTTGCGGATGGCGAGATCAACCGGATCACCGTCGCCGAGGGAAGACTGGACTACGGGACCCGAGGAGCGGCGCCGGGAGGCGAGCGAGGCGAGCGTGGTTGAGCCCGAGCGTATCGACAGCATACTGGCGCGCGTGACCTCTCGGATGGGGATTTCGGCTCGACTGGAGCGCGAAAAGGCAGTAGTTTTATGGGAGGAAGCGGTCGGCGCGACCATCGCCCGGAGGGCGGAGGCCGTGTCGATAAGAGGGGGGCTGTTGTTCGTCGTTGTTGAGAATTCGACGTGGCTCCAGGAGTTGGCTTTGATGAAGGAGAGCATAATAGCCAAGCTTAACACGCTGGTGGGCAAGCCGGTTGTCGAGGACATCATCTACAGGATCGGCCGCCCCGGCGCAGGCGAAGACGAGGAGAGACCGAATGGCAGGGAAACGTAGCCGCGGGCGGGACGCAGCGAAGGGCAAGCCGGCGGCGCAGGACGTGGAGCAGGACTTAGAAGAGACCGCATCCGGCGTTGAGGAGATTGCGGACCAGGCGGAAAGCTGCCCGCCCGAAGCTGAGAAGGTCGACGAGCAGGTGGACGAGAAGGCCGAGCGGGCAAAGGCTCGCGCGGCGGAGCAATACGACGCCGGCACGATAACTGTGCTCAAGGGGCTGGACGCGGTACGCAAGCGCCCGGCGATGTACATAGGCAGCACCGGGCCCCGCGGGCTCCACCACCTGGTCTACGAAGTGGTGGACAACGCCATAGACGAGGCCCTGGGCGGGTTCTGCAGACGCATCATCGTCAAGCTTCACACCGACGGGAGCGCCTCGGTGGACGACGACGGGCGAGGGATTCCCACGGACATGCACCCGTCGCAGAAGCGGCCGGCGGTGGAAGTGGTGATGACCATGCTGCACGCCGGCGGCAAGTTCGACCAGAAGGCCTACCGGGTCTCGGGCGGACTTCACGGGGTGGGAGTGTCGGTGGTGAACGCTCTGTCGGCTTGGCTTGAGGTCACCATCCACAAGGCCGGCAAGATCTACAAGCAGCGCTACGAGCGGGGCAAGCCGGCCTGCGACCTCAAGGTGGAGGGCAAGAGCGATCGCACCGGGACCGTGGTGCGGTTCATGCCCGACGCCGAGGTGTTCGAGGCCACGGAGTTCAGCTTCGATAACCTCTCGCAACGGCTTCGCGAGCTGGCATTCCTCAACAAGGGCGTGCAGATAGAGATCCACGACGAGCGCAGCAAGAAGCAGCACGTCTTCAAGTACGACGGCGGGATCGTCTCCTTCGTTGAGTTCCTGAACGAGAACAAGAACACCCTGAACCCGAAGGTGATCTATTTCGAAGGCTCGCGCGAGGACATCAAGGTTGAAGTCGGGATTCAGTACAACGACGGCTACGTGGAGAACATCTTCAGCTTCGTCAACAGCATCAGCACTCACGAGGGCGGCACGCACCTGATAGGCTTCAAGACCGGCCTCACCAAGATGCTCAATTCCCACGGTCAGAAGAGCGGCCTCTTCAAGAACGGGGAGTCCAACCTGGTGGGGGAGGACGTGAGGGAGGGCCTGACCGCGGTGCTGAGCGTGATGATGTCCAATCCCCAGTTTGAGGGCCAGACCAAGACCAAGTTGGGAAACAGCGAGGTCCGTGGGATCGTTGAGTCCGTGGTGTGCGAGGGTCTGGGGGAGTTCTTCGAAGAGAACCCGGGAATCACCCGGCTGGTGATTGAGAAGTGCGTGGTGGCGGCGCGCTCGAGGGAGGCGGCGAGGAAGGCGCGGGAGCTGACGCGCAAGAAGTCGGCTCTGGAGACCGGGACCCTGCCGGGGAAGCTCGCGGATTGCAGCGTCGACGATCCCAAGCTGAGCGAGCTCTACCTGGTGGAGGGTGACTCGGCCGGCGGGTCGGCCAAGCAGGGCCGCGACCGCCAATTCCAGGCGATTCTCCCGCTCAGGGGCAAGATCATCAACGTGGAGAAGTCCCCGCTTGATCGCGTGCTCTCCAACGAAGAGATAAAGATGATGATCACTGCGGTCGGGACCGGGATCGGCGGCGAGGACTTCGATATCGGGAGGCTCCGCTACCACAAGGTCATAATCATGACCGATGCCGACA
The DNA here is from genome assembly GCA_049288275.1 of bacterium. GTDB lineage: Bacteria > Arandabacterota > Arandabacteria > Arandabacterales > Arandabacteraceae > JBAQHK01. Next base: position 4,872 of record JBAQHK010000297.1, read on the forward strand.
TCGACGGCGCCCACATTCGCACGCTGCTCCTGACCTTCTTCTACCGGCACATGCCCGAGCTCTTGAAGCAGGGCCACGTCTACATCGCCCAGCCGCCGCTCTACAGGCTGAAGAAGGGCAAGACCGAGATGTATGCCTACAACGACGACGAGCGCGAGCGGGGTCTGGAGAGATTGGGGAGGAAGGGTGTGATGGTCCAGCGCTACAAGGGCCTGGGCGAGATGAATCCCGAGCAGCTGTGGAACACCACCATGGATCCCGAGCGACGGACGATTCTCAAGGTGACGCTGGAGGACGCGGTAGAGGCGGACCGGATCTTCACGATCCTTATGGGGGACAAGGTGGAGCCCCGCAGGAAGTTCATCGAGGAAAACGCAAGGAACGTCAAGAACCTGGATGCCTGAGAGTATGCCTGAACCGATGCCGAACCGGAGGGACCGACCAATGAGAGCGAGAATTTGCGTGGCGGGGGTTGTGGCTGCTGTGGCGATGGCTGTGCTCTTACCGGCGATCTGCTGCGCCGACCTCACCGTCAAGGAAGAGACCCAGATGAGCGGCATGATGGGCATGCTGTCTTCCAAGGGCGTTGAGACCACCTACATCAAGGGCGAGAAGATGCGCGCCGAGAGCGCCATGCAGATAGGGGGAGCCGTGGCCGGCATGATGCAGGGCATGGGCATGGACAAGACCCCCGATGTTGCGAGCATCACCCGGCTGGACAAGGGCGTGATCTGGGTGGTGAACAACGACGACAAGACCTACACCGAGATGTCCTTGAAGGCCGGCAAGGCCGATTCCTCGGCGCAGCCCGGAATGAAAGTCAAGGACTTGAGCGTCAAGAAGACGGGCCTGACCAGGGAGATAATCGGGTACAAGTGCGAGGGCGTCGAGGTCAACCTGACGGTGGAGATTGCGGCGGGAGAGGGCAAGCAGCGCGAGGTCCGGGCGCACGCGGTGAAGACCCTCTTCTGGATGCGGCCCGACGCCAAGGGCCTCGAGGAGCTCCGGCACTTCTGGGACCAGATGGTCGAGGTGGCCAGGGTCTCCCAGCAGGGTAACCCGATGGCCGAGGCAATGGGCCCGGTCTTCGGCAAGCTCAAGGAGATCCAGGGAGTTCCCCTGGGCATCGAGATGACAATGGACAACCCTCTCGGGTCGACCGGAATGGACGCGGAGGAGCAGGCCGAGATGAAAGCGGCCATGAAGATGATGCAGCAGATGATGGAGAGCCAGGGCGAAGATCAGAGTCGTGCTGCGGACGAGGGGGACGAGACCTCCGGCGACCAGATCAGGATGACCCGGTACGTGACTTCAATCTCCAAGGGCGCCCTGGGCGACGCCATGTTCGAGATTCCCAAAGGCTACACCAAGACCGAAGGGCTTGAGGGGATGTTCATGTCTCCAAAGTCCGTGCCGGGCAAGTAGTTATTGAACACGCATACCAGTTTCCATATATAACACTACGGTTATATGTTCCTCTCTTGGGCCCCCATTCTGTTGCTGGGGGCCATCGTCGGGCCGAAGCCCTTCGCTCAGAGAACTGACATTCGCTACGGGCAATCGGCCCTTCCTCGGCCCCTAGCCATGGGGCGACGAAGCGGGGAAGAGCGCGAAGTGAATATCAGTTCTCTGAACGAAGCGCCTTCCCCGCGAGGAGCCCGAGATCAAGGCCGGAGCGCAATCCCGACCGAGCCCGGCTGTGCCTAGTGCTTGAGGTTCAGGCTCTCCGCCAGGCGGGCGACCAGTTTCTCGGATTCCGCGTCCAGCTTTGAGGGGATCTCCACGTTGACCGTCACTAGCTGGTCGCCGAGGTTGCCGCCAACATCAGCGCCGAGACCCTTCAACCGGAAGGTCGTGCCGGGCTGAGTGCCGGGTGGGATCTTCAAGAGGGCTTTCTTGTCGGCAAGCGTCCGGACCCGGATCTTGGACCCCAGCAGAGCCTGGGCCAGGTTCACCTTGACGTCGCAGTAGACGTTGGCGCCGACCCGCCTGAAGAAGCGGTCTCCCAGGACGTTGACCCTGATTATGAGATCCCCCGGAGGTCCTCCGGAGCTGCCGGGCTGGCCCTGCCCCTTGAGCCTGATCTTGGCTCCGTCGTCGATTCCCTTGGGAATCTTGATCGACAGCCGCTTGATAGCGGCGACTTGGCCCGTGCCGGCGCAGGCGCTGCACGGCTCGGACACGATCTCTCCGCGACCGTAGCATCTCGGGCACGGTCTGCTGACGGCGAAGCCGCCCTGGGATACCGAGATCATCCCCGCGCCACCGCACTGGGGGCACTTGGTCACCTTGGATCCCGGCTCGGCTCCGGTGCCGCGGCATCGGGCGCAGGCGTCGTTCCTGGACACCCCGATCACAGTCTTGCCGCCTTTGACCGCCACTTCAAAGGGCACCTCGACCTCGGCGTAGAGATCCTCGCCCTGCTGGGGTCCGTATCGCTGCTGGCGGAAGCGGCCGCCGCGGTCAAAGATCGACGAGAAGATGTCGCCGAAGCTGCCCAGGCCGCCCAGGTCCTCAAAAGTGAAGCTCTGAGCGCCCTGTCCCTGCCCGGCGCCGCCACGGGCGCCTCCGGCGGCGAACTGCCCCAGCAGATCGTTGATGTCGAAGCCCTGGTACTGGCCGCCGCCACCGTAGCCGGAGCTTGCAAAGTGGCGCATGTCGTCGTACTGCTTGCGCTTCTTGGGGTCGCTCAGGACCTCGTTGGCCTCGTTGATCTCCTTGAATCTCTCCGCGGCGTTGGGATCGCCCTGGTTCGAATCGGGGTGATGCTTCTTGGCAAGCCTGCGGTAGGCCTTCTTTATCTCGTCGGCCGAGGCGCTCTCGCCGACACCGAGCACCTGGTAGTAGTCCTTTCGCGCCATTTGGTCACCTTCGAGCTTGAGTATAAGGAGCGGGCGGCGGCAAGTCAATCCGCCAGCGGCTGTTGCTGCGGGCCGTCGTCGGGCCGAAGCGCTTCGCCAACGAGGCGCCAAGCGCACCGTGGCGCCTTGGAGGTTGACAGCGGCCCCGCGCTGGCTTACTCTTGAAGGAAGTTGGGGAGGTATACGCATGGAAACAGGCAGAGAGAGAATCATCCCGGTCTATGTCGAAGACGAGATGAGAAGCTCGTACATAGACTACGCGATGAGCGTGATCGTCTCGCGGGCGCTTCCGGATGCTCGCGACGGCTTGAAGCCCTCGCAGCGGCGGATCCTGGTCGCCATGAACGATCTCAATCTCTCGCCCGGCGCCCAGCAGCGAAAGTGCGCCAAGATCTGCGGCGACACCTCAGGCAACTATCATCCCCACGGCGAGCAGGTGATCTACCCGACGCTGGTGAGGCTTGCCCAGGACTTCAACATGCGCTACCCGCTGGTGCAGGGCCAGGGTAACTTCGGTTCGATCGACGGCGATCCGCCCGCGGCCATGAGATACACCGAGGCCAGGATGACCGGGCCGGCGATGGAGATGCTGGCCGATCTCGAGAAGAACACCGTTGACTTCGTTCCCAACTACGACGAGACCCGCGAGCAGCCGGTGGTGCTGCCCGGAAGGTTCCCTAACCTCATATGCAACGGCTCCTCGGGAATCGCCGTGGGCATGGCGACCAACATCCCGCCGCACAATCTGGGGGAGGTGGTTGAGAGCCTGGTCGCTCTGATTGATAATCCCGATGTCACCGATGAGGAGCTGCACGAGATCATCAAGGGCCCGGACTTCCCGACCGGCGCCATCATTTACGGCCGTCAAGGCATCCACGACGCGTACACCACCGGCCGCGGCCTGATCACCATCCGCGCCAAGGCCTTCCTGGAGACAACCAAGGCCGGCAAGGAGCGGGTGATAATCACAGAGATCCCCTACACCGTGAACAAGGCTGCGCTGATAGAGCGCATAGCGGAGATGGTGCGCGACCAGAAGATCGAGGGTATCTCCGACCTCAGGGACGAGTCCGACCGCGAGGGCATGCGCATCGTGGTCGAGCTCAAGCGCGACGCGCAGTCCGCCGTGGTCTTGAATCAGCTCTACAAGCACACGCCGATGCAGACCACTTTCGGCGTGATCATGCTGGCCCTGGTGGACCTGGAACCCCGGGTTCTCACGCTGAAGGGCATCCTCGAGCAGTACCTGAATTTCAGGCACCAGGTTGTCCTCAGGCGCACTCGCTTCGACCTCGAAGAGGCCGAGAAGCGGGCTCACATCCTCGAGGGCTACAAGATCGCTCTGTCCAACATCGACGCGATCATCGCCCTGATAAAGAAGTCGCCGACGGTTGAGGCGGCGCGCGAAGCCTTGATGCGCAGCTTCAAACTCTCCCAGATCCAGGCTAACGCGATTCTTGAGATGCGCCTCCAGCGGCTGACCGGACTGGAGCGCAAGAAGATCGAGGACGAGTACCTCGAGGTGATAAAGAAGATCGAGCACCTGAAGGCGGTGCTGGCGAGCCGCGCGATGCAGATGGGCATCATCAAGCAGGAGCTCGCCGAGGTCAAGGAGAAGTACGGGGACGACCGCCGCACCGAGATCGTGGATGCGGCGGCGGCGGAGTTCGACGTCGAGGACCTTATCGCCGAAGAGGACATGGTGATATCCATCTCACACGGCGGCTACATCAAGCGCACGCCGGTCACCCTGTATCGCAGGCAGCGCCGGGGCGGCAAGGGCGTGGTGGGGATGGAGACCAAGGAGGAGGACTTCGTTGAGCACCTCTTCGTGGCCTCGACCCATGACTACATCCTCTTCTTCACCAACACCGGCAAGTGCTACTGGAAGAAGGTCCACGAGCTGCCGGAGGCCGGCCGCTACTCCAAGGGCAAGGCAATCGCCAATCTGCTGGATCTCGCCGCGGAGGAGCGAATCACCGCCTTCGTTTCCACCAAGGATTTCTCTCCGGATCGCTATCTGATGATGGCGACCCAGCGCGGGACCATCAAGAAGACCGAGCTGTCGGCCTTCTCGCACCCCAGGCGGGGAGGCATCATAGCGATAAGCCTGGACGAAGGAGACACCCTCATAGACGCGCGCTTGACCGACGGCACCAACGACATAGTGCTGGCCAAGACCGGCGGGAAGGCGGTTCGCTTCCACGAGCAGGACGTGCGCTCTATGGGCAGGTCGGCGCGCGGCGTCCGCGGCGTCACCCTGGAGGACGACGATCTGGTGGTGGGCATGGTGGTGATCGCCCGCGAGGGCACGCTGCTGGTGGTCAGCGAAAACGGCTACGGCAAGCGCTCGCCGATATCGGAATACCGCGTCACCCGGCGCGGCGGCAAGGGCATCATCACCCTGCGCTGCACCGAGAAGATCGGCAAACTGGTGGCCATCAAGGAAGTGGTCGACGAGGACGAGCTCATCATCATGTCGCTCAGGGGGGTAGCCATACGAGTGCCCATCAAGGGGGTGTCGGTGATAGGCCGAGCCACCCAGGGCGTTCGCATGATCAACCTCGACGAGGGCGACAAGGTGGTCGACGTCGCGCGGGTCGTGGTGGAAGAGGAATAGGCCGCCAGGACATATCTACGCATATGGATATCCATATATGTCCGCGCGGTCAGGTCCAGGAAGGACAGCCTAACTCATGGAATGTTCGATAATTGCGACCTACCGTTGTAACGCGGGCTGCCGCATGTGCAACACCTGGGCGCATCCCAGCAAGAGCTCCGAGGAGTTCAAGCCCGAGATTCTGCACAAACTCCCCAAAGGCATCCGCCGCCTCAATATCACCGGTGGCGAGCCTGCGCTCAGGGAGGACCTGGCAGAGATCGTGGCGATCCTGGATGGGCACACCGATCATCTGGAGATAAGCACCAACGGCTTCTTCACCGATCGCTTGGTCGACATTGCGAGAAACTACCCGGGAATCAAGATCCGCGTGAGCGTCGAGGGCCTGCCCAAGCTCAACGACGAGCTGCGCGGGATCAAGGACGGGTTCGACCACGGCCTTCGGACCATCTTGAGCATGAGGGCGCTGGGCCTGAAGGACATCGGGTTTGCCATGGTGATCTCTCAGCACAACTTCCACGATCTGCTGATGCTTTACGAGCTCGCCTCCGGCCTGGGTGTGGAATTCGCCCAGGCCACCATGCACAACTCCTTCTACTTCCACAAGGACGACAACAAGCTGGAGAACGTCGAAGCGGTGCGTGAGACCATGCACCAGTTCATGAAGCGCCTGCTGACCTCGAGGCGGCGCCCCCTGAAGATGCGGGTCAAGGACTGGTTTCGAGCGTACATCAACCTGGGAATCCTGCGATACATGGAGGGCAAGGCGCGCACCATACCGTGCGGGGCTGCCACCGACTTCTTCTTCGTTGATCCCTGGGGCAAGGTGCTGGCGTGCAATGGCTCCGGCGAGCCCTGGGTGATGGGGGACCTCACCACGCAGGACTTCGAGGAGATCTGGACGAGCGACCAGGCCAAGCAGGTTAGGCAGTCGGCTGCAAGCTGCGACAGGAACTGCTGGATGACCGGATCGGCGGTTCCGGCGATGCGGGGCCGGGTCTGGGTGCCCGCGGCCTGGGTCCTCAAGAACAAGATGAGGCTGGCGATGGGCAAGCAAGACCTCTTGCTGGAATAGCGCTGCTATCGTGGAGACCACTTCAGCCCCTGTGCGCCCGCGCGTTCGAGTGGCCTTTGTGGGTCTGCGGGGCGTGCCCGCGGCCTACGGCGGGGTGGACAGGGTGGTGGACGAGATAAGCGCCGGGCTTGCCCGGCGGGGCCACGAGATCGTGGTCTACTGCTGGAGCAATCTGTACAAGTCACGGCCGCGTGAGGACCGGGGCCGCCGCCTGGTCTATCTGCCGACCGTCCCGCTGAGCTACATCGGTACCCTGGTACACACCTTCTTCGGGTGCCTCTCGGCCGTTCGGCAGGACGTGGACATCGTCCACATCAACAACACCGAGAACGCCATCTTCGGTCTTATCCCCAGGCTGGCCGGCAAGAAGGTTGTGGTCCAGCCGCACGGGCCGGCCTGGCCGGTCTTGAAGTGGGGGACCTGGCGGGAGCGAGCGGCCTTGAACGCCAAGATCCGTCTGCAGCGGGTCTACCTTTGGCTCTGCCGCCTGCCCACCTTGTGGTGGGCCGACAGGATAGTGATCATATCCGGGCCCGACGGGGACTACATATCCAGGACCAGGACCGACAAGTTCGTTCTGATTCACAACGGCTGCAACATCCCCACGCCGCGCTCGCCTCAGAAGATGCTTGAGCGGGGAATCAGGCCGCGCGAGTACGTGCTCTTCGTCGGGCGGTTCGACCCGCGCAAGGGGTGCCACTATCTGATCGAGGCCTTCAGGCGGATCAAGACCGATCTCAAGTTGGTGATAGTGGGCGGGCCTCGGGACGGCTCCTACGGGAGGTTCCTCGCGAGGCTTGCCGAGGGCGATCCCAGGATCGTCTTCACCGGGCCCATATACGACGACACCTTGAAGGAGCTATTCACCAACGCCCTGGTCTACGCTCACCCGTCGGAATCCGAGGGCCAGTCGATCTCGCTCCTGGAGGGACTGGCCTACGGCAATTGCGTGGTGACGAGCGACACCCCGGAGAGCATAGAGACCGCGGAAGCCAACGCCTACTACTTCAAGACCGGCGATCCCGATGATCTCAGGCGGGTTCTCGAGCAGGCGATTGCCGATCCTGCCAGGATGGACGAGATGCGGCTCAGGGCCCGTAAGCACGTGGAGAGCGCCTACCAGTGGCCAGACAAGATCGGGCGTTACGAGGAGCTCTACGCGGGGCTTACAGGGATCAATCCAGCGGCGCGACCGTCTCGGTGATTGCGATTCCGCGGCGACGGAATTCCTCGACAACGGTTTTGCCCGGCACCGCCAGTTCAACCGGGTTCGCTCCCCGGGCGAGCTCGCCGCGCGCGGCCAGTATGGCGATCGCCGAAGCGTGCCAACCCGTGAGGCGCTGCATCGCCGTGAACCCCGTGGCCTCATCGTAGCGGTCCACCAGCTCGACAGTGACCTCTGCCCGGCGGCCGGCCTTCATGCCGCGGCCCGCCACCCGCATCACGCAGACATCGCGCACTTCGGGCTTATGAATCCTGGGCTCGAGGAGTGCATGAAACAGCTGGCGGGGCACGACGGGGCGGCCGCCCACCGTGACCGGCTCCTCGTCCAGCAGGCCCATTTCGCTGAACGCCTTGAACTGAGCGCAGTGGCCGGGGTAGCGCAGTGTCTTGTTCTCCAGTCTCTCGAGCTTGCCCTCGAAGGTCCAGGGAGCAGTCGAGAGGCCGCCGGAGGTGACGAAGGCCTCGAGCCTGCCTATGGGGGGCTCGAACTCCAGGACCTCGTAGCCGTCGAAGCACGGCACCTCGGTCACGCGGCCGGCCTTGAGGAAGTAGGCGTGCCCGGAGTACTCGTTGGTCAGGCCGCCTATGTTGAAAGTCATGGCGTAGTTCCAGGGCGGCTCGGGCTTCTGGGGCAGGCCCCCGTCCCAAATCAGGACTTCGCGGGGCTCGTCCAGCAGGGACATCACGAAGGTCGCGAGCGAGACATTGAGGCCGGGGCCCATGCCGCAGTCCGGGACGATGGTTATGCCGGCGCGTTTGGCGGCGTCGCCGCGGGCCAGCTGCCGCCGCACCACCCCGGTGTTGCCGCCGAAGTCGCACATGTTGGCGCCGATCTCGATTGCCGCCTCGGTGAGACCGGGATTCGCGGGGTAGTGAACCCCGCTGATGAACGCGTCCACGCCCTCAAGCAGGGACTTGATGCGGGGCAGATCGCTTGCGTCGGCAGAAACGCCGCGGGCCACCGTGCGCGCCAGCAGGCGGTTGATTCGGTCGGCCGCGCTCCGGGCAAGTCCGGGGTCTAGGTCCACAAGCAGGATGTCGTCGGCGTCGCCCAACCTGCCGAGGTCATAGGCCGAGGCGATTCCCTGGCGCCCCGCCCCTACGACGGCGTACCTGTAACCCACGGCGACCGGAATCTACTTTCCAGCGGTGGTGTCGGCGTACTCGATCTTGGCCGAGGCCCGGAGTGACTGAATATAGGTGCCGGCTCCGGCGTCGCGCTGCTGGCCCTCGAGGTAGCTGACGATTCTCGGCTTGGCCTCATCCAGGGGCACATCGTGGGCGGCCTGGTGCTCGGCGACCTTAATGATGTGGTACCCGAAATCGGTCTGGACGATGTCGCTGAGCTGCCCGACCTTCAGGGAGAAAGCCGCGGCCTCGAAAGGCGGCACCATCTGGCCCTTGCCGAAGTAGCCCAGGTCGCCTCCCTGCTGCTTGCTCGGGCAGTCGGACTTCTCGGTGGCGGTCTTAGCGAAATCCGCGCCGCCCTTCAGGTCCGCCAGGATCTGCTCGGCCTTGGCGCGCTTCTCGGCCTTCTGGGCGTCGGTGTCTTCCTTGGCGACGGTCACCAGGATGTGGCTTGCGCGCACGCGTTCGGGCTGCTGGAACTGGGTGCGATTCTCATCGTAGAACGCCTTGATCTGGTCGTCGGTGGGCGGCTTGGCCTCGCCGGCATGCTTGGCGAGCAGGGCCTCGAATCTCATCCCGGTCTCGATTTCCTGTTCGAGTTCAACAGGCGTCATGCCCATGGTCGCGATGCGGTCGGTGAAGGCCTGTTCGCTCGGGAAGCTCTTCTTGATCTCGTCCATTCGGGCCGTGACCTGTTCCCTGGCAACCGTCACGCCTTCCTTGTTGGCGGCCTGCTCAAGCAAGATCCTGCTTATCATGTTCTCGATTGCCTGTTTCCTCATGGCGCCTCCCATGGAGGCAATCTGCTGAGGGTCCATCTGGGCGCTCATGGCTGCGGTCACCCTGCGGGTTTCCTTGCCGACCATGTCCTCGGTGATGGCCTTGCCGTCGACCTTGGCGACGAGCGCGCCCGAGCCGGGTGCGGTTGCAGCGGTGCCCTGCTCGCCTCCGCCCGCCTTGTCCTTCGAGCACGCCGGTCCCACAAGCGCTATGGTGACTGCCAGAAGAAGGATAGCCAATCCCACGAGAGATGCCGATTTGGTCAGACTGCGTTGCATGATCACATACCTCCGCTAGCAAGATGAAAAGCAAGAAAGCCCGTGCGTCCGACGGGCTACTCCGCAAGATGCGGCCTTCTCAGAATAGCCTCATGGCAGGGACCCGATCCCCGCATAGAATAAGGTATTATCCCTGCGGCGGCGTGTCCAGCGGTTTTCGGGCGCGCGCGGGCGCGGCAATTGACAGGCCCCGGCTCCGACCGTAGAATGGCCCTCAGAATGGCTGTCGGAACGACCGTAGGATCATCGCGCATCGCGGGGCGGCTCTGAATCACGCCCGCCGGAAGGAGAAATATCGTGGCGCTCAATGTGGCAATCCTGGTTTCGCTGGGTGTGCTGGTCGGGATAGGCGCGGCCTTTGCCGGCCTGGGAGGCGGCTTTCTGGTGGTGCCGGTGCTGCTGTTCCTGGGCTACTCGGCGCAGCGCGCCGTCGGAACGTCCTTTCTCACCATCCTGGTGATCTCGGTTTCGGCCCTGATTGCCCACAACAAACTGCAGAACGTGGACTACCGGGTGGGGACGCTCCTGGGCGTTGGTGGCATCGTCGGCGCTCAGGTAGGCGCGCGAATCCTGCCCCACGTCTCCACCGACCAGTTCCGACGAATCTTCGCGGTGATCCTCGTGGGACTTGCCTTGTACCTCTTCTTCAAGAAATGATGCCGCCGCGGCCGTGCGGATTGAAGGGCTCCGGCAATTGTGATATGATGTAATTCGACCCACAACAGGAGGATGCTGCCATGCCGCGCCATCTATGGACAGTGTGCCTGATCGTCACAGTCGGAGTGCTTCTGTCTGCAGGTGCTCGGGCGGGAATCGACCCGCGGGGCACCACAGCTCGCCAGCCAGGTGTCACGGGCTTGGCGGGGGACGATGTTGCAGGCGCTGATGCCGCAGCAGATCTCGCGGAGATAGGCGGCCCCGCGGCGCGGCCGGCTGTGCTGCCGGGATCTTTCGGGGAGAGAGCCGCGCAGGATCAGGCTTCGGGCTGGGTGCTGGTGGACGCGGACAGCTTCTCGGCTTACCTCGCGGTCGGACAGGCCCTCGACGTCCGCTATTACAGCCTCGGGGACTCGCTCGCCATCGTCGCCCCGGTAGCGCCGCTCACCGGCCTTGCCTGGGAGGCCATTGAGTACGCTCCGACCTGGCTTCGCCTGGATCTCCTGGATGCCTTTCGCAGGATGGATTCCACCCATCAGGACCTCCTGGCGGGGGTGATCCTGGCAGCCGAGGACCCGATCGTCGACGAGGTGGCCTTCGCGGTTGCCCATACCGCGCCGGGGGTGCTCCAGGCGGCGTCCTTTCACACCGAGCTCTTGACCGAGAATGCCGATTACGTTTACGCCAACGCGGCCTACCTTGACTACGCCGATATCATGGATTACGGGTCGGCGGCGGCCGGCGGAGACTACTACTCCACGCTGCGCTACCGGACGGCCGCAGCTGGGGAAACCCTCGAGGTGACTCTGCCGCGGGAGCGTTACTACTGGGACGTCGTGCATCCCAAGGTCACCGACGAGTTCCCGACGTACATAGACCCGTCGACGGGCGTCCCTGCCGATCCGCCCACCGGCAAGTTCTGGAGGGATTTCCTGTTTGCCTATGCGGACTCGGGCTATCCGGTCTTGAAGGACCAGCTGGCGGGCTGCCTCACCCTGTGGGAAGGCAACGTGGACTCGCGGACCAACGGGGCGGTGGGCATCCTCACCCAGTGGATTCTGGATGTGATGGACTTCGGCTCCGGCGCGGAGCGGCCGATTCAGCCGGTGCGCATATACAGGAAGCACTTGGGGCGCTGCGGCGAGCACGCCGACATAACGGCCGCCGCGGCGCGCGCGGCCCTGATTCCCACCAACTCGGCGTCGGCCATGGACAACGACCACACCTGGAACGAGTTCTGGGACCGGCGCTGGATTGCCTGGGAGCCGGTAAACGTCTACGTCGACTCCCCGTGGCACTACGAGGGGTGGGGGATGGAGTTCCTGGGCGCCTTCGACTGGCGCGGGGACGACGGGGTGTGGACGGTGACCGAGCGCTACACGCCGGCCTGCACCCTCACGGTCTCGGTCACGGACTCATCGGGATGCCCGATCGACGGCGCGCAGGTCACGATAGCAAGAAAGACCGACACCATAACCTACATCGAGAGCACCTGGGGCTCGACCGATCATACCGGTACCTGCACCTTCGTCCTTGGCGACAGCGAGAGCGTGTACGCGAGGATCGACAGCGACCTGGGCACCATTCCGCCCGGACCGCTCTTCAAACCGGTCGTCAGCCCCACCGTCGCCGGCGAGCACTATACCTGGAACAGGATCCTTCCCAACCGCAGGCCGAGTCTGCCCGCGTTGCCGGCATCGCCGCCGGTGGGAGGCGACATCGAGTACCGCCTTGACATCGCCTGGGAGGCCGCGGATGAGTTCATCTACGGCGCCAACCGCATAGACGGACACACCTTCTCGGATCACCTTGCGGGCGGAGCGGTGGAGTTCTTCATCTGCGACCAGCCCAACTACGAATTGTACGCTGCCTCAGACACCTTCTGGGCCTTCGAGATTGCCGAGGACGCATGCGGCGGGAGCGTCGCCTTCGAAGTTCCCACTTACGATGTCTACCACGTGATCTTCTCGAACCAGGAGCACGTGGTCGGCTCCCAGGCGGTCCGGGGCACCGCGGAGCTCTACTACCGGTCGATGTCGGATGTCGCCGGCCGCGGTGGGGCGGCCCCGCGCCTAAGCCTCGGCGCAGGCAGGCCTAACCCGGTGGAGACCCAGAGCCTGATCGCCTTCGAGGTGCCGAGGGGTGGGCCTGTCGACCTGGCGGTATACGACATATCGGGACGCTGGGTGCGGACCCTGGTCTCCGGCAGTCTGGACGCGGGGGAGCACCGCGCGACCTGGGACGGCCGCGATTCCAGGGGACGGCGAGTGGCTCCGGGGATCTACCTGTGCAGACTGGTCGCCGCCGGCGGCTCGATGAGCCGGAAGCTCGCCGTCATCGACTGACGTCGGCGGCGTAGGGACCGTGGCGCCTCGGTCGCTTGCCTCTCCTACTTGGAAGGCTGTTCGGGCTTCGGGGGCTCCACGGGCTTGGCCTGCGGCTCCACCGCCTGCTTGGCCCAGCTGCGGGCCCTGAAGCCTGTGATTATCCATAGCACGCCGATCACCAGGGCAAAGACCCCGACGAGCCACATCGCTGCCGAAGCTATGGCCGAGCGCTTGGCCATCAAGACTATACCGATGATGATGGCGACCATGGCCACCAGGAAGGGCATCCATTCGTTGGCAACCTGCTTGCGCACCCGGAAGGCTTGGTACATCTCCCAGATCCCGTAAATAAAGGCGCACAGGCCGACCAGGAAGAGGAAGAAGCCGGCGACTGCGCCCGGGGCGATTATCAGTATGAGCCCCAGCACAATTGCTATCACGGTCGGGATGGTGACCAGGTCCCATTTCTTGGACTGGTCCCGATGCCGCATGGCCGCCATTATCCCTATGACGCCTGCCACCAGAACCAGAATGCCCATCAGCCTTATCACAAAGTCAGTTGTGCCGCCCGGATGGGCTATGGCGATGATGCCGAACACCGCCGCTGCGAGGCCCCGAATCACCAGTGCCCACCATGTGCGGGAATGGACAATAACGCTTATGCTTGCCATCGGTCGCACCTCCTTGAGATGGCCGGCCAGAGGATAGGCCCGGATTGTTTGCGGGGTCAACCTAATTCGGTGGCCCGTCCTGCCGTCTACGTCCGCCGCGCCCGCCAGCCGGTTACCGAACTGCTGCAGCGGGCTGGCCCGAACGAACCTTAAGGGACTTCAAGTCCTTGCCCGCTGCAATCGACCAATTGGTTATGACCCGTTCGGCTTGGGTTCTAAGCGCGCCGCCTTCGGTATATAGTACCTGGGGGCTCAGGGTAGTGCCCAGCCGTTCGATGCAGGCCAGTATCTGAGATATCTCCTCGGCCATCTCGAAGAACGCGTCCGCCTTCGGGTGCGCCGGATAGCCCACCTTGTCGCCAATCTGGCGGAGCCTTTCGGCGGGGCTCTCCGCGCTCACCGCCATGTCGCGTACGACCGGAGCGTTATCTACATAGAGAGTAAGATGAAGCCAGGACATCGTCGCGACGTGGTAAAACTCCTCACGCGACAGATTCCCCTCCTGTTTGCGAGTAGTCAGCAGTTCGTGGAGTCGCTCTATCAAACGCCTCATCTTCTCCAAGTCTATCGGGCAGGGCCCTGCTATGCTATTCTCGTACGCGACGCCAACCCAGATCTCGGACAACAGCTCCTCGAACAACGATACGAAGTCTTTGTTGGCAGCTGTCGGCTTGTGGTACGGATAGTTGGCGGTCTTGCCGGTACCGTGATTTAGGTCCATACCGAAGAGCCTGTAGTATGCGTTCCGCCGCGAGGCCCGGATATCAGACCGGATATTGCTCATCAGTGACTGGATAAGATAGTTGGAGCTGCTCTTGTAGAAGAGCTCCTCTGTGGCCCTAAGCCACCTAGCGGTTGCGGGCGAGGTGGGAAACCCCAGTTTCTCACCGTGAAGGTACTCGAACACAACCTTCTCGAATATCTCGTAGGCACGCGTGTTCTCTACCATGTAGGCATAGATCAGGTGGTTGACAAGGAAGCCTGGGCCCGGCGTAGGCGCGCTCGGCAGGCTGAGGTATTGAGGTTCCAGCCCATCGAAGGGGAAGCCGTCCAACGGGCTAGTGTAGTCGGCCGACGTATCCCTCGCACGCCAAACCTGGTCCATCAGGAAGGCCAGATGGACCGGGTGTCCCTCCAGGTATGGCTGCGCCGCTGTACCATATTCCTCATTGGGTTCCGGACTGCCCATGTTGGCACGATAGAGTTGAAGAAACATCTGGATCAACCTCCCTCGGAAGACTGCTCCCTCGCGGTTTCACGCCCATCTCAAGTACAGGCGCTCCGGTGTTTAGCATGAGTAGTACCTCTATGGGGTTTCTCCTGCGGCCTCTGTGTGTCGCGGCCGGACCTGCAGGCGCCTGCGCGGCGGCTTCTTCTTGGGCGTGACCAGCTTCCTGCCGGTAGTACATTTGCATTTGACCAACCCATCCGCTATCTTCTTGGCCTCGGGGTTCCCGGTGTAGGACGCCTCGCGCAGAATGGGCTTTACGTAGACTATCTTCTCAGACATGGAGTGCCTCCCTCTCATCAGCGGTTCTCGTTGCTGGCTGTCGTGTCATGCCGCCCAACAGCATCATCAGATCCTCCTGCATCCTCCAGTACTTTGCGCTCTCGGCCGGCGCCGTCGCCGAGCGGTAGCCGGTTAGAGCGGTAATGCGCAGGGCCTCGGTCGCGGCCCAATGGGTCGAGGTTGAGAGCGCCTGTCCTCCGGCCTTCTCCAGCTCAGCCAACTGCGCCGGGCTCACCCTCTGCGGGTCTATGCACTGCACGATCGCCTTGCCGTTGAATGCGCGCATGGGCTTGCGTAGGCTCACCCGGGCGACGGTCGGCAGCAGGGGAATGGACTGGGCCAAGAGCTCGCGCGCCTCGCCCGGCGCCCGCTCCAGGGGGTGCGTGTCGGTCCAAGACGCCGCCAGGTCGTCCCAAGGGCCAGCCCCGTAACACTGTCTGCACATCTCTACGCCCAGCAGGACGCGGATGAAGCTCACAGGATGAGGGTCCCCGGGCCGTAGGGCGAAGACTGTCTCTTCTTCGCCCGCCAGAACATCGTGCAGCGCAGCCACTGAAGCGTAACCGGTGTGGACAAGAGCGAATACGTCTCCGACTATTTCCGATGACCACCCGGTCCAGGTCTCAACGATGCTCAAGGGAGCGTCCCTCAGGCTCGCGGCCAGCGCCCCGGCCATCTCATCGTTCCAGTCCAGCTGGTGAGCCACTTGGTGGCCCGCCTCGTGAAACAAGCTGCTGGGCCTCCTTAGATTGTGACGGACTATCTTGATCGCCGACACCGGGTTGATTGTGACGCCGTCCCAGAGCCGGAGCCCCGCCTTGAGCACACTGGCCCCCAGACCCTTGTCCACGTATGTAAGAACGGGCGGTGTCTTCTTCCCGAGTTGGTCGAGTATCTGCCGCATGCTCTGCGCGGCGAGGATGTCGCAGCCCCGGAGCAGGGCGGAGATCTCTGGGCCGCTGCGGGTGTTTATGGCATCCCCGAAGAAGTCCAGCATTGTCTCCGCCCGGATGTACTCTGCCCGCAGTCCCAGCAGGCCGCGGCGTATGCGCTCCGTGGGTTGAGCGGATGTGGGCATTCTGGCTTGGGCTTCGAGCTGCGCGGCGTGCTGCCGCAACCGCTCGAGGGCCAAGGCGAGGTTGCGCCGCAGGGTCAGGCCAAGATACTGCTCGAGGCCCCGCCAGGCGTCCGCCGAGGCCCACTTCTCCCAGCCCTCAAGCCCGCGCACGGCGGCGGCCCAGTGGGCCACCTGGCGCTCGGCTTGGATGCGGCTCTTGTCAGTTGACTCAGCCACGTCGTAGCCCCGGGAAGACCTGGACCTTAGCGCTGGGTGTGCCGCGCGGTATAAGCGCGGATGTCAGTGTTATCGCCTCGCCGCGGAGGGACCGGCACACCGCTGGTAAGAGTCCAGGATTGGCGAAAGTTATCAAGATGGTGACGCCGTCAGCCGGGAGCTCGGTGGCCTTGATGAACTCCTGCTTTCGCTCGCGTAGATACTCGGAGATCTTTTGCAAACTCCATTCGATGATCTTCTCGGCCACTACGGACGCGAGGGCTCCCGGGATCACACGGGCGATCGCTAGACCGGCCTTTGCCGCCACTCCGCCGACGGCTACGCGGGCCGCGGTCCCGGCGCGCATGGCGCCGGCAACTGCCCTTCCCGCCCCCTTTGCTACTGCCGACAGGATGCCGCCGTAGTCCTCCAAGGTGACTGCCTCGTGAACGATCTTGACGTTGCGCTTCATCGTGAAGTTGCGCCGAACGGAGTTCAGCAGCGGCGTAAACCCCCTGGCGACAGCCGGCCACGGGCTGTTCTGGCGCAGCTTGCTGGATACCGCCTGCGCATCGCGCTCGCCCAGATAGAGAGCAACGCTGATCTTGTTGCCGGGGCAGTCGATCTTCACATAGACGGCACTGCTGCGGCGTAGCCGCTGGCGGGGATAAACAGGAGGGCGTACGCCTTCGATTTCCAGGAAGTAGAATCGCTGCCCCACGTCGATCATGTTCCTGTCCTGCAGAAAGCGATCGGGCACGGTGCGGCCCAACCCGGGTTCGCCCAGCAGGGCCGCGGCGGCCTCCGGAGTCAGCGGATGGATCTGAGACCACGCAGGCGCCGTGGGTGACCCCAGGCCCGGCACGTTGCGCTCCATAGAGCTGATCCGGCTGAGCCACGTGCCAGGAATGGCCTCGTAAAGATGGATCTTGGCCTTGATCTCCTTGGATGGGTCCACGCCCAGCTGATCCCGCAGGGCGGTCGCCAGGGGCTGGCCGCCGAAAGTGGTTATCTTGGAGGCGGCCTCAGGCTTGACCACCCTGTCAAACACAACCGTGTACTTCTTGTAGAACTTGCGCTTGCTGTTGGCCGGCATCAGCACCCACGTGCCGTTCACACTTGCCTCTCGCAGATCGGGCTTGATCATCTCCGCAGGGAAGTTGGCTGCGGCGGCCTCATCAAACGCGTCGAGAGCATAGGCCTCGAGCAGCTCGAGATCCTCGAACGCCGATTCGGGCAGCGCGGCGATGCGCTGCACAGTCTCCTCCACCGTGGAGGCGATGGCGTTACCGGCAACGCGCGTCTCGGTCTCCTCGGTGGCCTCCATCGCTATCATGCGCAGGCCGGTGTCCACGATGGCCCGGGAGAGGGGCGCGGCCATTTCCTTGCCGACAAAACGGCCGATCATCTTGGCCAGAATCCGTGCCAGGAAGCTGATCACGCGAGGGCGTCCGATGATCTTCATCCCGAGTCTCATGGCTGGGAGTATCGCAGGAATGAACTCCTCAAGCGCCGGCCGGCCATCCTCCCCTTCGGGCAACTGAGTAATGCGATCGGCAAACCTGGCTCGCGCCTCCTGCAGAACGTCGGATTCGCTCTCCCTGTCCACCTCGGGAACCGTCTCATACTCGGCCAGAACGGCTTCTGATTCCTCCATGGTCTCGGCCATGAGGGAGTCCGCCATCTGAAGATCCATCTCGCGCTGGATGTTGTCGGTTTCCGCCCCAGTGACCTCGCCCTCTACTGCCTCGCATTCGTAGGCGGTCTCACCTTCGCCAATTCCGAGCAACCCCTTGGCTACCTTTCGGGCCGCCGGCTGGAGGTGGGGTGGCAGCTTCCCGATGGCGGCCTTGAGAACCCGATTGAGCAGCGGCCGGATCAGCCTCTTGATCTTGGCTAGAACAAGGCGCAACCCGCCAGTGGCGATTGTAGTCGCGGCCTTGATCCCCTTCTTGGCAAGGCCCGCCACGCCACGGGCCACCTTCTTCACCTTCCGGACTATGCCCTTCAGGAAATCCTCAAACGCCGGGGAGAGATCGCTTCGGCTCGGCTCATACTGCTCGAACCACTCCTCGACCTCTTCCTCCGACATTGCCCCCACGTCGCGATCGGTCATGCCCTGCGCTATGGTCTCAAGAAGCTCCTCGGTCGCGTGCACCAGCGGATTCAGATAGTCCCGAACGGCTTCCTCGGCTTCTGCTCTCTGCAATGCGGGGTCGCCGAACTCCTGACTGATGCGGTCCTCGTAGACCGCGGACGCCTCCTGCACGAGGTTGTTGATGACTTCATCGAACTCTTCGTCGTGCAGCTCGGCCAGAAGCTGGGCGTACAGCCGAGCCTGCGGGTCCTCTCCCTCCAAGGACTCCATCTCCAGCTGCGACACGAACGGGCTCTCGAGTTGTTGCCACACCGATGAGGCCACCGCGGGAGTGCCCCCGGTCTCCTCAGCCCCTTCCGGCTCGTAGCGGTCCAGGAATGGTGTCTCCATTTCCTGCTGCTGGTCTTTTACGAAGCTGCTGACGCTAGTTGGATCACTGTCCGGCTTCATGCTCCACCTCCGCTCGCAAAGGATGGTGAATTGTTGGAATTCACTGCTATGATCACCATCTACTGGCGATCAATTGCATTGTCAAGGAAAATAACCTAGATGATACGGAATGATCTCCATTTAGCAGGATAGTTAGCTATCATTATAGACGTTTGGCTGTTTTTCGGCAGTGCGATGAAGTGTAATCACGGCTCGGCGGCCTGTTACCCCTTGGATCTGCGCCACGTATCGCCGGTTATAATCGGCTTCTGCGTACTACAGATCGCGGTGTGGAGGAAACACATTGACATCAAGCACGAGATCTGACTATTCTACCAGCGCGCTGGCGATAAGGCGAGTATTCCTGGTCTTGCCGGCCGGCAGCGCACTTGACTGCAGAGAGGCGGAAGCGGCCTGGGGTGGGGCGCTGGTCGCAGCTAGTGGCCGGCGGCAGGCTGCAGGGGGCAGGCAACCAGTCGCACAGGAGGCAAGGGAAAGGAGAACGCGATGAGACCGGTAGTGACTGTGATCCTGATCGCGGCAGGTACTCTGTTGCTTGCCGCAGGCACGGGCGTCGCTGTCCCGTATGAGTACAGCAACGACCTTGACGAGCGGGCTGTAGTGGGTGGCGGTGCGCACGACGGACTCGAGCCGGGAATGATACTGTACACCGAGCCTCGCGATCCCCTGGGCGCTCCGAATCCCAGGAACATCCGCCAGTTGAACACCTCGCTCGAAGTGGATGCCATTGCCAATCTAGGGGATGCCTACTTCGCGCAACTGGTCAGGAACCAGGCTGATCTGGTGGTGTCCTTCAAACTCCCGAATCCGCCGCCCTTCGACCCGAACGATCCCTTTGGCAATGCCACTTACTACGAGAGGTGGACTGGTGCACGCGGAGTCAAGTGGACCCAGGCCAACTACAGCAATCCCGATCCCGCCGGGAACCTGGAGGATCTGGATGGGCTGGAGATTTGGGGCCCGGTGAATGCCAGCGATGTCAACAGGTATTCCCTGAAGAACGATTGGTCAACTCCGGGAGCGACCTCGGTATTCAGCTATGTTCCCGGTGGGCCCGATACGCAGTACATCTCGCAGGCGGTGATAGCGAACGCCGTCGCGTCTTTAGGTTTCGTGGGCGACCCGGACAGCGTTGATGTCGACGGGCTGATGGTTCGGGATTATGGCAGACTTGGGATCTTCGATGACAGGGATGAAATCCTGTTCAGCATACGGGCCACGGGGAATTTCGACGGCGGAGAGATCGTCTTCCTCAGGAACGGGAGTCCGCCGGCCTGGCTGAACCACGGGAAACACCTCTGGGACACCGCGTTCAATGTCGGCGCGGCCTTCGGGGTGCCGGTGGAAGAGGTTGATGCAATCGAGGCCCTGAACAAGACGAGCAGCAGGTACTGGGTCTGCATGTACTGGTGGGTGAAATTCCTGTGCTCGGCGCGCGTCGAGCCTAGCACCAGGGTGACGCTCACCGCAGTAACACCGGCGTCGATGGCACTGAGCAAGGACGACACAACCGAGGCTGTCGATCTGAGCTGGGCGACGGCCGTAATCGACGTCGGTCCCGCTATCGGCGATAGCTCGACGGTCGCGATCGTTTCCGGCAGCGGAGAGTTCGACAGTTACTACTGGAACGGCCTGCCGATCCCGGTGTCGGAGTTCACTATCGAACCTAGCGAGACTGCGGGCACGGTCACGTGGTCGGACGGCAACATAATGGTAAACGCCGGGGTTTCCGTATCCGCTCTGGGCTTTACGACCATCAATGCCAGCGCCTTCGGATCAGGCTACATCACCAACCCTGCGGATTCGATGTATCTGATGTTCGGCGAAGGGGGAGATGCGGAGGACTTCACCGCAGGGGTGGGGGGTGAGCCCGAGAGGGTGGAAGGCTCCGGCAGCCACCTGCGAGGCAGCCCGAATCCGTTCAGCCCGGCAACGACCATCGAGTTTGAGGTACCTCGGAGTGTGCACGTGCGCATCTCCATCTACGACGTCAAGGGCGAGATCGTGTGCGCACTGGTGAATGAGCAGGTGCCGGCGGGTCGGTACGATGCCGTATGGGACGGGCGAAATCATTCGGGCGAAGAGGTGTCAGCTGGGGTCTACTACTGCCGTATGGAGGCCGGAACGCTCCGGCAGATGAGCAAGCTCGTAGTGCTGAAATAGACGCGACGGCCCGGCCGCATGTCGTTGGGGCGGTAGCTCCCCGGGCAGGTCCCGAACCTGCTACCCTCCGTTTGACAGCCGGGTCCCGCCGCATTTCGCTTGGCATGAATGTCGTCACATATCATGATATATGACGATGGCGGCGACGACACAACATGCCGACGGGCCCGGATTCGTTCCTCGAGCTATGGATCTTGCGTCAATGATCCAGCGGAAGTCCTACTTCCTTTTCGGTCCACGCCAGACAGGGGATATCTTCCTGATCCGGCATCGGCTCCGGAGAACCCGCGTCTACAACATGCTGGATACGGCTACGAGGTGGACTTCATCATCGGCGACCACACCGCCGTCGAGGTAAAGGCGAAGGAGAACGTGTCACGGGATGACCTCAGGTCGCTTCGTGCAATCGCCGAGGAGAAGAAGCTGAAGCAGTATCTCTGTGTGGGTCTCGAGCCCCGCACTCGGCGCATTGACGGCCTTACAATCCTTCCCTATCGTGAGTTCCTGGCTAATCTCTGGAGCGGACGATACAGATAGCGCGGCTGACAGGCCGGCATCGGAAGACCCAAGAGACGGCTCATCGGGCAGGTATCTCAGGGCGCCGTGGTGTGATAATCCTGTCAATTCACGTAAGAGACTTGAGCCAGAGCTAATTGCCGAGCTCGCCGAAATGGCTGTTGGGTTTCAGATGGAGCTTGCTGTGCGCGTAATCGAATATCAGATTGAACCCGGTGAAGGCTCCGCACCCAAGAACAGCGTCGGCGCCCGGCTGCCGCTCCCGAACCTTCTCCGCCGCAATCGACGCCTTCACCTTGGTAAGTTCGTAGGGGCCAATGACCAGCTTCGAGATTGTACCCGCCTTGCCATAGACGTCTCCGCTGAGACCCCGCCCTATGTAGGCGGCCACCGTGTCATCCGGCAAACTGATCTTCATCCCTGGCCGATCCAGCAGCACGATGACATCGCTTGCGGCAAAGTCGATGTATGTTGACAGGGTGGTTGGCGCCTCATCACGGATCACTACTGAAACATCCACCCACGGTATCTTGTTGTTCTTGAAATACAGAGGGAGCGTTGTCCACGTCGAATCGATCGGCGCGTCCTCCGGCGGATACAGATTGATCACGCCAAGGTCGCGATCGATCTCTGTGATGTAATGGCCGAAGATGGAATAGCCGGTCACGCCGTTCGATGGAAACCCTTTGAAGGCATCGCCCCGAAGCAAGATGATCTTCTGGTTCGCGAGCTCTCTATCGCCAACCGTGAAGCAAGTCGAGTCGATCATCACCCCCTCCGAGGGCTGACCGCTGCCGGCGCCGGGTATCTTGACTTGGACCGCATCCGACAGGTCAAGCGAATCCAGATACTGTGTGTTGTAGATGATCACACCGTCATACGCGAATCCGCTGTCGAGGAGAATGTCAGGAATGACGACGTTTCCGACTTTGATGGTTATGAGGTCTCTGGGCCCCTGTGTTTCGAGCGGGATGGTCGTCGCGGCTTCCGCCGCCGCTGCGAAGGTCAGCAGGATGACCGCGAAGATAGGGATTGGCCAGACTCTCATATCGCCCTCCAGAGCCAACTTCTACTCCCCGAATATACCCAGCCCCGAGGCCTTTGACCACGAGGATTCCGCAGGTAGCCGCGTCGCGTGCCCCATGCGGCACACATTGCGGTTAAGTTCAGACCCCAACCATGATATAACCCGTCTTGGGATCGACTCCTGACCGGCACACAGGCCATTCTCGGCGGGTTTCTTGGAACTGATCTCGGGGGAACGCATGATGCGTAGAGCAATGATGATCTTCTCACCTCGCCCACAGCGGGCCTGCACAAGCAAGAAGGTCGCGGCAATCCTCTTTGTCCAGGCTCTGGCCACATCTGTTGCACTTGCTTCCTGGTGCCAGGCCCACGAAATCGGCCACACAATGATCACGTTCGTGGACGCCGCCCGCGCAAACCGGCAGGTCGCCACCGAGATCTATTACCCTTCGCAGGCACCCGGTGACAACGCGCCTCCTGCTGAGCCCCCGGCCGGAGGTTTTCCGGTGGTGGCCTTCGGCCACGGCTACATGATCTCGTGGAGCTACTA